>JBEBJC010000012.1:0-26970 GCA_040080105.1 Myxococcota bacterium | reverse complement strand
GCCCCGCGCGTGGTGGAGGTGGGGGGAGGGGAGGTCGAGCTGGAGCCGTTCGACGACAGCCCGTTCTACACCCGGTTCCTCGCGCGGGGCTCGGTCGGCGGCGCCGCGGTGGCCGGCGTCGCCGAGTGGTGTGTGCCCGAGCGGATCGACGCGGGCTGGGTGCGGCCGCTGGTGCGGATGGCGGTGGTGCCGCCGCGGCCGCCGGCGTCGATGTGGTTGCCGCTGCTGGCGGGGCCGTCCACCGGTCGGGTCGGGCGCCTCCTGCGGCCGCTGCTCGGGCGGTGGGCATGATCGGCGAGCTCCTCGCTGCCGCGGCCGCCGGTCCGCTCGTGGTCACCGTGCTCAACGGGCTCACCTGGCGTCGACCGGCGCCGGCGGCGGGCGCAGGTCCGGTGTCGGTGCTGATCCCCGCGCGGAACGAGGCGGCGAACATCGACCGGTGTGTACGCGCCGCGCTGGCTCAGCCCGAGGTGGTCGAGGTGGTGGTGGTCGACGACGGCTCGACCGACGGCACGGCAGAGCGGGTGTCGGCGATCGACGATCCGCGGGTGGTTCTGATCCAGGGCGAGGGGCTGCCCCCGGGGTGGGTCGGCAAGCCACACGCGTGCCACCAGCTCGCCCGGCGCGCCCGGTCGCCGCGGCTGCTGTTCGTCGACGCGGACACCACGCTGTCGCCCGGGGCGGTCGCTCGGCTCGCGTCGGTCGACGCCGACGTGGTCTCGGCCTTGCCGCGCCAGCAGCTCGGCACGACCGGGGAGGCGGCGATCGTGGCGCTGCTCCACCTCACCTACGCGTCGTGGCTCCCGCTGGCGCTGGTCCGGTGGGTGTCCGACCCGCGGGTCCTCGCGGCGAACGGCCAGGTGTTGTCGATCTCGCGCGCCGCGTACGACGCGATCGGCGGGTTCGAGGCGGTGCGGGCCGAGGTGGTGGACGACATGGCCCTGTGCCGCGCGGCGAAGGTCGCGGGCCACACGGTCGCGTTCGTCGACGGGTTCGAGGTGGCGACCTGCCGGATGTACGGGTCGGGCCGCGAGGCGGTCGACGGGTTCAGCAAGAACCTGTACGAGGGGCTCGGCCACCCGCTGGTGCTCGCGGCGGTGCTCACGCTGTACTTCGGGTGCTTCGTCGCCCCGTGGCTCGCCGCGCCGTTCGCGCCGTGGGCGTGGCTCGGGGTCGCGGCGAACCTCACCCAGCGGGCGCTGCTCGCGTGGCGGTTCCGGCTGCCGGCGTCGACGGTGGCGCTGCACCTGCCGTCCGCGCTGGCGTTCGGGTGGATCGCGGTGCGCTCGCTGCGGTGGAGCCGGGGCAACGCGATCGCGTGGCGGGGCCGGGTGTACGCGGCCCGCGCGGAGCGCGCGTGATCGCCACCCTGTTCCGCGCGTACACCCGGTGGCGCCTGCGGCGCGATCTCGACGGGGTGTGGGTCGCCGGGCTCGACGAGCTGCGGGACGAGCTCGCGCGGGGCGCGGTGGTGCTCGCGGCGACCCACGGGTCGTGGTGGGACGGGCTCGTGTTGATCGAGCTCGATCGGGCGCTCGGCCGCTCGACCCGGGTGCTGATGGACGCGGCGAACCTCGCGGCCGCCCCGTACCTCGCCCGGGTGGGGGCGCTGCCGCTCGACCGGTCGTCGCCGGCCCGGATGCGGGCGGGTCTCCGGCTCGGCCTCGACTGGCTCGAGGCGCCGGGCCGCGGGCTGTGGGTGTTCCCGCAGGGGCGCCAGCGCCCGCACCACCTGCGCCCGCTCGGGTTGCAGCGGGGGTTCGAGCTGCTCGCGTCGCGAACCGAGGGCAAGGTCGTCCCGGTGGCCCTCGGGTACGGGTTCCGCGAGGCGAGTGTTCCGGCGGCGGTGGTGGTGTTCGGGGCGCCGGTGCCGGCCGCCGAGCTCGAGCCGGCGCTCGAGCAGGGGCTCGCCCAGGTCGACGCGTTCCTCGACCGGGGCGCGGGCCCGTTCACCGCGCTGGTGCCGAGCCGCCACCCGCGCACCGACCGCGGGCTCGGCGCCCGCGCGCTCGCCCGGCTCGTGGGGCCGCCCCCCGGCCCGCCCCCACGCCGGCGCGCGGTGGTGGTCGGCGCCGGCCTCGGCGGGTTGGCGGCCGCGATCCGCCTCGCCGCGCGCGGGTGGGTGGTGGAGGTGGTCGAGGCCCACGGGTCGGCGGGCGGGAAGGCCGGCACCGCCGAGGTCGACGGGGTGGTGTTCGACACCGGGCCCAGCGTGCTCACCTTGCCCGAGGTGTTCGACGCCACGTTCCGCGACGCCGGCTCCAGGCTGGCCGACGTGGTCGAGCTGGTGTCGCCGTCGCCCGCGTTCCGGTACCACTGGCCCGACGGGGTCACCCTCGACGTGGAGGTCGATCCTGGGCGCACGCTGGACCAGGTCGGCGCGGCGCTCGGCCCGGCCGCCCGCGACCAGCTCGCCCGGTTCCTGACCACCGCCGCTCGGATCTGGGACGCAGCCGCGCCGCGGTTCGTGTTCGGTCCGGCGCCGCGGGTCGGGGCGCTGCTGTCGTTGTCCGCGCTGCGCGACGTGGCCGCGATCGACCCGCTGCGCCGGATGGGTCGGGCGATCGACGCCCAGGTCACCGAGCCGCACCTGCGCGACGTGCTGCGGCGGTACGCGACCTACAACGGCTCCGACCCGCGGGTCGCCCCGGCGACGTTGAACTGCATCGCACACGTCGAGCTGGCCCTCGGGGGGTACGGCGTGCGCGGCGGGGTGTCGGCGCTGGTCCGCGCGCTGGTCGCGGCGGCGGATCGGCTGGGGGTGAGGTTCCGGTTCGGCGAGGGCGTCGAGCGGATCGACGTCGAGGGCGGCAGCGTCCGCGGGGTGACGACCGCCCGCGGCCGGATCCCCGCCGACGTGGTGGTGTCGAACGCCGAGGCGGCGCACACGTTGGGCGCGCTGGTCCCGGGCGGGCCCGGCGCCCCGGTCCCCACCTCGACCTCCGGGTGGACCGCGGTGGCGCGCGCCGCCCCGCGCCCGCGCGCGGCGCACACCGTGTGGTTCCCGCCCGACTACGCCGAGGAGTTCGTCGACCTGTTCGATCGCGACCGGGTGCCCGCCACGCCCACGGTGTACGCGTGCGCCGGCGCGGTCGCGCACGACGCGCCGCGGTGGCCCGGGCACGAGCCGCTGTTCGTGATGGTCAACGCCCCGCCCGAAGTCCCGCGCGCCACGCGCACCGACTGGGATGTGCTCGAGGCCGAGGTTCGCGCGGGGCTGGTGGCGCGGGGCGCGCTCGCCCCCGACGACACGTTCGTGTGGCGGCGCGCCCCACACGAGCTGGCCGCGCGGTTTCCCGGCAGCCGAGGCGCGCTGTACGGGGCCGCGTCGAACGGGCCAGGGGCCGCGTTCCGGCGCCCCGCGAACCGAGTCCGCGGGATCCGCGGGTTGTACCTGGCCGGGGGCAGCGCGCACCCCGGCGGCGGGATGCCGCTGTGTGTGGCGTCCGGGCGAGCGGCGGCCGACGCCGCGGTGGAGGACACGTGATCGTCGGGTGGGGCGCCGCTGCGTTCGGCGCCGAGTGGGTGCTGCGGGAGCGGTTGGTGACCGAGGTGCGGCCGCCGATCGCGCTCGCGCCGTGGGTCCGCGCCGAGGCCCGGTCCACCTGGTTCGTGCGGTGGGAGGGTGACCAGCTGTCGGTCACCCTGTGCGCGCTCGAGCAGGACCCGGTGATGGGCGCGACGATCTCGTTCCCGCCCACGCTGCGTCCGACCTACGTCCGCACCGCGCGGTTCGACGGGGCGGCGTTCGGCATGGGGCCGGTGGTGGAGACGATCGGCGGCGCCGACGACGACGGCGACGGACACCCGGGCGTGTCGATGACCATCCACCACCCGCGGGTGGGGCAGGGCCAGGTGTACGTCGAGCAGCGGGCCACGTTGGCGTGGACCGGGCGGCTCGGCGACGACGGCGCGATCACCGGCGCGCTCGAGTACCTGCCGGAGCAGGAGGTGCTGGGCGCGTCGCGGTGGTGGCTCGGCCTTCCGCTCGCGCAGCGCGCCGTCCCCGGGTCGACGTTCGCGCTCGCGCCGCTGCCCGCCGGCACCGTGGGGTGTGCGGGGGTGCGGCCGTGACCTGGCTGGTGGTGGCCGCGTCGACCGCGGCGATGATGGAGCCGTGGGCGGCGTGGGTGCACCGGCGGGTGTGGCACGGCGCGTTGTGGCGGGTGCACCGGACCCACCACCGGCGCGGGTTCCGGTGGCTCGAGGGCAACGACGCGCTGTCGGTGCTGCACGCGCCGGTGGCCGCCGCGTCGGTGATCGCCGGCTGCCTGTGGCCCGGGCTCGGAGGGCAGCTGATGTTCGGGGTCGGCGTCGGGATGACCGCGTTCGGGGCTGCGTACGTGGTGGTGCACGACGGGTTCGTGCACGGCCGCCTCCCGGTCGGGTGGCTCGAGCGGTTCGGGTACTTCCGGCAGCTCCGCGCCGCGCACCTGGCGCACCACCGCGCGAACGGCGGGCCGTTCGGGCTGTTCTGGTTCTGAGCCTCGTGGTACACCGCCTGGTGGAGGCGGGATGGGGGCATGGGAGCAGTGGGACGACCGTCCGTTGTTGGGTTCGACCTACGGCCCGACCCGGGTGCGGACGTTCGTGTTCGGCCTGCGCGACGGCGGGCTGTGCGCGGTGAGCCCGGGGGGGCGCGACGAACAGCGGTTCGCCGAGCTCGAGGCGCACGGCCCGGTGCGGTTCCTCCTCGCGCCGAACCACTTCCACAACCTCGGCCTCGCGAGCTGGAAGGCTCGGTTCCCCGACGCGCGGGTCGTCGCGCACCCGCTCGCGCTGCCCCGCCTGCGCAAGCGGGTGCCCGAGCTCGGATTCGAGGACCTCACCGCGCTCGAGGCGGCGCTGCCCGAGGGGGTCCGGCTGTTCTCCCCACCCGCCACGCAGGGCGAGACCTGGGTCTCTGCCAAGACCGCCGACGGTTCGACCTGGTTCGTCACCGACGGGATCCTGAACGAGACCGAGCTCCCTCGCGGCGTGATGGGCTGGGGGATGTGGGCGATGGGCTTCCGCACGGGGCTCCTGACCAACCCGATGTTCAAGCGGCTGTTCGTGCGGAAGGCCGAGTACCAGGAGTGGGTGCGCCAACAGCTCGCGCTCGACCCGCCCACCCGGTTCGTGCCGTGCCACGGCGCCGTGCTCACCGGCCCCGACGTCGCGGCCGCGCTGCGCGAGGTCACCGACCGGGCCTGATGCCCGCTCAGTACTCGTCGGTGCCGAGAACCTCGTGCTCGACGTTGTCTGCGTGTGACGCCAGGTGGTCGATCAGGTCGGTGAGGGTGGATGCGTCGAGGCCGAACGGCACGGTCACCACGAACCACGCGACCCCGTCCTCGACCGTGGCGTTCGCGAGGCCGCCCAGCGCGATCAGCCGCTCGGCGGGGACGCGATCTGCCGGCGCGACCCGGGCGGACAGCTGGAGCCACTCGCGCCCGAGGTACTCGGCGATCTCGGCGAACACGAGGTGGGTGCGGGAGGTGTCGGTCCAGCTCCACACCAGCGACACGAGCTCGTCGTCGTCCTCGTGGAGCTCGAACTCGGACCGCAACCATGCCCGCATGGCGTCGAACGAGTCGAGCCGTACCTCGCCCCGGGCCGCCTCCCGCTCGATCCGCTCGAGCACGTCGCCCTGTGGCTCACAGGCACCGCCGAGCGTCGTCGCCAGCTGGTCGAGCGCGTCCCCCACCGCATCGAACATCGACGGGTCGACGTGTGGCGCTTCGATGCTCGCGGAAGCGCAGCCCTCGTCGTCGTCGCGCAGGAACACCCGCGCAGAGGCGCCCGCGCAGGTGAACCGGATCGCCGGCTCCGGGCCATCGTCGGCGTGCACCGACCACTCGGGCGGCGAACACCCCTCGAGCCGGCGCACCACGTCGCGTACCCGGGCGGGCTGCCACCGGCGGAACGGGAACAGGTAGGTGACCTCGACGCTCACCGGGTGCGCCGGGTCCGGCGCGCCCCGACCGCCGCGGCGAGAGCTCCCCCGAGCCAGCCCACCGCGGGGGAGGCAGGGGCGTCGCACGCGCACCCTCCAGCCTTCCCGCCGCCGGTGTCGGCCGTGTCGGTGTCGGCGTCGGCGTCGGTATCGGCGTCGGTATCGGCGTCGGCGTCGGTATCGGTGTCGGCGTCGGTATCGGCGTCGGTGTCGGTGTCGGTCTCGACGGCCGTGTCGGCCGCGGTGTCCGTCGGACCGGTGGGGGTGCCCGAGTCTGCGCTGTCGGTGAACGTCAGCCCGTACGCGGTCCCGCCGACGGTCAGGGCGTCGACGTACGACCCACCCGCGACGGCGCGCGGCGCAGCCTCTGCCGCAGTGACCGACGCCGGATCCCCGCAGCCCGCGAACAGCAAGCCGAGCACGGCCGCCGCCGCCCCGAACGAGGAGGTCGGTCGCTCCGAGCCGCAGTGGGGGCACGCCCCGGCGCGTCGATGGGTTCCACAGGCCGGGCAGATGTTCATTACCCCTCCGCCCCCAGCATACGGTCGGGCGTGGCGCACCCGTGGTATCGTTCGCCGATGGTTTGGTCGATCCTGTCGATCGCCGCGGGTTGCCCGTGGATTCCCGCCGCCGAACACTTCGGCGACGAAGCGGGCCCGTCCGACCCGGTGGCGCCGGTGACGGACTGGGGAAGCGTGTCGTCCTCGTCCTCGTCCTCCGATCCGGAGACCACGCCCGATCCGACACCGTCCGATCCGACCACCCCCGGCCCCACGCTCGACACTGCGGCCGGCGGGTCGTCCGCGTCGCCGACCGGTGACTCCGGGGGGGGCGCCTCCACCACCGGCACCGTGGCCGAGACCACCGATCTCGGCGCCACCCCGTTCACTGCGCTCGCGAACCTCACGCCGACCGAGGTGACCGCGGTCGCGGGCGCGGTCGGGTCGGTGGTGGTGACCTGCCCGCTCGCGTTCACCGGGGAGTTCGGGGTGGTGGTGGTGGGCGACGAGCTGCAGATCTCCGCGGCCGTGCCCGACCCCGCGCTACCGTTCTCCGACTGTGCGATCACGGTCACCGCGCCGTCGTTGCTCGCGGCGCGCACCGCGGACTGGGGCGACCTGCACCTGTCGGGCACCTGGGTCGGCCTCGCGTCGCTCACCTGCGGTGACTCGGGCGACATCGACCTGGACGGGGTCGAGTCCGCGTCGCTCACCCTGTTCGCCGAGAGTTCGGGCGACCTGCGGATCGCCGGAGGTGAGGTCGACGCGGTCACCGTGAGCGTGACCGACTCCGGTGACGTGGAGGCCGACGGCCTCACCGCGGCGACCGCCACCATCGACGCCGCCGGCTCGGGCGACGTTGAGCTGGAGGTGACCGGCACTGCGTTCGTCGTGATCTCCGACTCGGGCGACGTGGTGCTGACCGGCGGTCCGGTGGTGACCCTGTCCGACGACGGCTCGGGCGAACTGCAGGTCAGCCCCTGAGAGGTGGAGCGGAATTGTTCCGGCCGATCCCCCTCTCCCCCGCATCGGGGGAGAGGGTCGGGGTGAGGGGGAGTTCTCGCGTCACCGCCCCCGACGCTGCGGGGGGGATCGCTTCGGCGGCTCGAGCTTCTGCAGCTTCTCGAGCAGCGCCTCGTCGCGCTCGGTGACCAGGTTCACCACCAGCCCGGTCCGTCCGGCGCGGGCCGTCCGCCCCGCCCGGTGCAGGTAGCTCTGGGGCTGGCTCGGCAGGTGGTAGTTCACCACCCGGTCGACGTTCTCCACGTCGAGGCCGCGCGCTCCCAGATCGGTCGCGAGCAGCAGGCGCACCGTGCCTTCGCGGAACGACGCGAGGTTCGCGCGCCGGGCGGCGGGCTCGAGCTCCCCTCGGTACGCCGCGAACGGGATCCCGGCCGCCTCGAGCTGCCCGGCCAGCTTGTCGCACTGCTCGCGGGTGTTGACGAACACCAGCGTGCTCCCGCCGTCGCCCTCCGCCAGCAGCGCCTTCAGCACGTCGAACCGCTTGCCGTCGATCACCTTGCGGTTCTCGGTGGTCAGCGTCCGCACCATCCGCTGCGCGCCGCGGGTGCGCAGCTGCACCGGGGCCGAGCGGAACAACTGGCCGACCAGGGTGTCGAGCGCCGCCGGCAGGGTGGCCGAGAACAGCGCCAGCTGGTGGTTCGGCGCCGACGCCTGCACCACCCGCACCGACTGGGGCAGGAAGGTCGGGTCGAGCATCTGGTCGGCCTCGTCGAACACCAGGAACCGCACGTCGTCGAGCAGGATCTCGCCGGCGTCGAGCAGCTGCACCAGCCGCCCCGGCGTGGCCACCAGCACCTCGAACGGGGCGGCGATGTTCCGCCGGGCGACCGCGAGGCCGGCGCCGCCGAGCACCGGACGGACCCGCAGCCGGGTGGTGTGGGTCAGCCCCTTGAACACCTTCGCCACCTGCTCGCCGAGGTCCCGGTTCGGCACCACCACCACCGCGCGCGGCTTTCGCCCCTCGGCGACCGAGGAGCCGCCTTCTTCTGCGGCCTTCAGCACGTGCAGGATCGGCAGCACGTACGACAACGTCTTGCCGCTGCCGGTCTCGGCGACCGCGACGATCGAGCGATCGGCGAGCAACTCCGGGATCGCGAGCGATTGGATCTCGGTGGGTACGGCGATCCCTTGGGTCGCGAGCGCGTCGAACAGCGACGGGCGGAGAGCGAAGTCGACGAACGAGGTGGCCACGTGGCGCTCCTACCAGTCGGTGGGCTTGTAATCTTTCAGGAACTGGCCCCACACGTGCCGCCCCGTGTTCAGGCCGTCGAAGATCGGGTCGACGATCCGGGCGGCGCCGTCCACGATGTCGAGCGGCGGGTGGAACCCGTGCATCTCGGTCTTCTCGACCGCCTTGTCGTGGGGGTCCTCGTCGGTGACCCAGCCGGTGTCCACGCTGTTCATGTGCAGCCCGTCGGCGATGTAGTCCATCGCGGCGGTGCGGGTCATCATGTTCAGCGACGCCTTCGCCATGTTGGTGTGCGGGTGGCGGTCGGTCTTGTGTGTCCGATAGAACTGGCCCTCCATCGCCGACACATTGACGATGTGCTTGTCGCGCTCGGGGGTGCGCGCCATCAGGGGCTTGAGCCGGGCGTTGAGCACGAACGGGGCGACGGCGTTGACCAGGTGGACCTCGAGCAGCTCCACCGTGGGGACCTCGGCCATCTTCAGCCGCCAGCTGTTCACCTTCCGCAGGTCGACCTGCTGCAGATCCGCGTCGAGCGCGCCGTCGGGGAACAGGTGTGCGCCCCGGTGCAGGTCGTCGGGCAGCAGCGGCGTGGTCGCGAGCACCGCCGAAGCGCGAGGGCCGAACGGGTCGGCCGCGACCAGCGCCGGGGGCGCGTCCGAGCCGAGCTCGCCCACCATCAGGTGATCGTAGAACCCCGGCGGGCGGCGCACGGTCTGGCACGCGTTGTTGATCACGAAGTCGAGCCGATCGAGCTCCGAGCCGAGGCGCGCGCACAGCGCCTCGACCGACGGGGTGTGCCGGAGGTCGACGCCGTGGATCACCAGCCGATCCGACCACTCGGCCGCGTCCGGCTCGGCCAGGTACCGCTTCGCCGCGTCGCGCGGGAACCGGGTGGTCACCACCACTCGGGCGCCGGCGCGCAACAGCAGGATGCAGGCTTGGTAACCGATCTTCACCCGGCCGCCGGTCACGAGCGCCACCCGCCCGGTGAGGTCGGCGGTCTGGTGGCGCTTGGCCCAGTTGAAGTCGCCGCACGCCTCACACAGCTGGTCGTAGAAGAAGTGGACCTTGGTGTACGCGGCGCGGCACACGTAGCACACCGCCGCCTCCGACCGCTCGCCCGGGGACGGTCCGGGCGAGGGCGGAGACGCCGACCGGCGCGGCGTCTCGAAGATCGGGTTCGCCCGCGCCCGCCGGATCCCGGTCCGATCGAGCAGCGCGCGGTCGGTCTCCCGCTCGACGACCTTGTCCTCGCGCCGCTTCGCCCGCCCGAGCGCCCGCGACTCCGCCCGGTCGGGAGCCGACACCCGACCCGCAGCGGCGAGGAACCGCTTCGCGAGGGCGCGATCGGCGCGCGCCAACGGCCCGCGCTCGGCTGCGAGGGACTCGAGCACGGCCGTCGCGTCGACGAGCCACGCCGCGAACGCGTCAGGGTCGGAGGGGTCCACCGGCATCACCCGTGCAGGTAGCGCGGCGCGCCCGGTCCCGCCGCACGGTTAGGGCGCCGGGGAAGGGGGCGGCGTGTTTCCTGGTCGACCGGTCGAGCGCGAGAACCTGTTCGGCGGCGCCGGCGTGGTGTCGGTGTGGGATCTGCTCGAGGGCGGCGTGGCGCCGCCGTTCACCGCGGTGCTCGGGTGCAGGCTTTCGCCGGGTGGGTCGGTCGGCCGCCACCACCAGGACCAGTTCCCGGAGATCGTGATCGGGCTGTCGGGCGACGGTGAGGCAGAGGTCGACGGCGCGCTCACCGGGCTCGGCCCCGGCGACGTGGTGCACCTGCCGCTCGGCTCGACCCTCGCCCTGCGCAACCGGTCGTCGATCGAGCCGTTCCGGTATTTGATCGTCAAGGCTCGGGGGTAGCGACCGAAGGGCTCCGCAGACCTTTCCCGTGGCCGTTCCGCGTCCGCGGGATACAACCGAATGAGCATTCATTCAGTGAGGCTGCGATGGGTTCCGGTCTGCCGTTCGGGGTCGATCTCGAGGACATCAAGTTCGTGCTGTTCGAGCAGCTCGAGGTCGATCGGGAATACGCTGATATTCCGAAATACGCTGGCTTCGACCGCCAAATTTACGAGGCCACCCTCGACGAGGCCGCACGGATCGCGACCGAGGTGCTCGCGCCGATCAACACGAGCGGCGACCGCACCGGGTGCAAGCTCGACTCGGACGGCAACGTGTCTACCCCCGAGGGGTACCGCGAGGCGTGGAAGCTCGTGTCCGAGGGTGGGTGGATCGCGGTGTCCGCCCCGACCGAGGTCGGCGGCGTGGGCATGCCGCAGGTGCTCGGGATGAGCGTGGTCGAGATGTTCATCGGCGCGGCGATGGCGTTCGAGATGTACCCGGGCCTCACCGCCGGCGCGGCGCGGGTGCTCGCGAAGTACGGCCCCGAAGGCAAGCGCGAGAGCTGGGCCACCAAGATGTTCACCGGGGTGTGGGCCGGCACCATGTGCCTGACCGAGGCCGGCGCCGGCAGCGACGTGGGTGAGAACCGGTGCCGCGCGACCCCGTCCGAGGCCGAGCCCGGCACGTACCTGCTCGAGGGCGAGAAGATCTTCATCTCGGGCGGCGACCACGATCTGACCGAGAACATCGTGCACCTGGTGCTCGCGCGCACGCCCGACAGCCCGCCCGGAACCAAGGGCCTGTCGCTGTTCGCGGTCCCGAAGTTCCTGGTGAACGAAGACCTGTCGCTCGGCGCCCGAAACGGCGCGTTCGTGACCAAGATCGAAGAGAAGATGGGCATCCACGGCTCGTCGACCTGCGTGCTCGAGCTCGGCGGCCGCGGCGCGTGCCGCGCGTGGCTCGTGGGCAACGAGCACGAGGGCATCAAGATCATGTTCAACATGATGAACGAGGCCCGGATCGGGGTGGGCGCACAAGGGGTGGCGATCTCCGCCGCAGCGACCCACTACGCGATCACCTACGCGAAGGACCGGCTGCAGGGCAGCTCCACCGCGAACCTGCGCGACGCGGCGGCGCCCCGGGTGGCGATCACCCAGCATCCCGACGTTCGGCGGATGTTGATGACGATGAAGGTGTACACCGAGACGATGCGGTCGATGTTGTACCGCCTCGGGCACCGGCACGACGTGGCGGAGGACGACTCGGTCGAGGCGGAGAAGCGCCGGAAGTACATCGAGCGGGTCGAGCTGCTGGTGCCGATCCTGAAGGCCCAGTGCACCGATCTCGGGTTCGAGTCGGCGGTGCTCGCGGTGCAGGTGCTCGGCGGGTACGGGTTCATCGGTGAGTACCCGGTCGAGCAGCTCGTGCGCGACGCGAAGATCACCAGCCTGTACGAGGGCACCAACGGGATCCAGGCGATGGACCTGCTGGGGCGCAAGCTGCGCCAGAACGGCGGGGCGCTGTTCATGGACTGGATGCAGGACGGGATCAAGGAGTGCGCGCTGGCCAAGGAAGAGGGCTTCGGTCCCGAGGCCGACGCGCTGGAGAAGGCGATCAACGCGTCGGGCGCGGCCGCGATGCACCTGGGCGCGATGACGATGCAGGCCAAGCTCGACGGCGCGCTGCTCCAGGCGTACCCGCTGCTGCAGATGATGGGGTGGATCCACCTCGGGCTCGAGGCGCTGAACCAAGCGCGGGTCGCGAAGAAGCGGATCGCGGCCGAGGGCGAGACGGCGCACCGCAAGGGCAAGCTGTTGAACCTGAAGTTCTTCGTGGCGAACCTGCTGCCGATGGCGGTCGGCCTGGGCAAGCGGATCCAGTCGGGCGACGACAGCGCGCTCGACCCGTCGCTGTTCGTGTGATCGTCGGATAGGCCACCGCCCGGAGGGGTGGTGGTCGATCCAGGGAGCGCGGCGGACTCGTCGGTTTTCGAAGGCACCTTCGCGGACCTGTGCATCGTCGGGGCCGGGCCGGCCGGGTTCGCTGCGGCGATCCGGGCGCACGACCTCGGGAAGTCGGTCGTGCTGGTCGAGCGCGACCGGCCGGGCGGGGCCGGCATCCACCACGGCGCGCTGTCGTCGAAGACGCTGTGGGAGATGTCGAAGGACTACGCCACCGCGTGCCGCACCGATCGCGGGTACCGCGCGCGCGACCTCGAGCTGTCGTACCCCCAGGTGATCGCGGCGGTCGAGGCGGCCACCTCCGAGCGCCGGGGGCTGCTCGAGCGCCAGCTGGCCGCGTTCTCGAACCCGGCGTCGACGGGTCCGATCGAGCTCGTGCGGGGCTCGGCGAAGTTCGCGCGCGGCGCCGACGGCGTCGAGCAGGTCGAGGTCACGCTCGCCGACGGCGCGGTCCGGGTGGTGCGGGCGCAGTTCTACCTGGTCGCCACCGGCTCCCGCCCGCGCACGTTGCCCGGGATCGCCGCCGACGGGATCCGGGTGCTCACCAGTGACCACCTGGAGGCGTTGCCCGACTTCCCGCGCGAGCTGGTGGTGCTCGGCGCCGGGGTGGTCGGGTGCGAGTACGCCACGATGTTCGCGCGGTTCGGTCGCACCGCGGTGCACCTGCTCGACCGCGAGCCGCGGATCCTGCCGTTCGAGGACGACGACGTGTCGTCGGTGATCACCGAGTCGTTCCGCGAGATGGGGATGGCGATCCATCACCAGACCCGGCTCGAGCGGGCGACCCCGGTGGAGGGCGGCGTCTCGTGTACGTTGTCGTCGCCGGCGGGCACCGAGGAGCTCGTCGCCTCCCACTTGCTGCTGTCGATCGGGCGGATCCCGAACACCGACGGCCTCGGACTCGAGGACGTGGGGGTGGCGCGCGAGCCGAACGGCGCCCTGCGCGCCGACGACACCCGCACCGACAACCCGCGGATCTACGCGGCGGGCGACGTGTCGGCGGACATGGCGCTCGCGAACGTGGCCGAGCTCGAGGGGCGGCACGCGGTGGAGCGGATGTTCGGGCTCGACCCGAACCCGATGCGGTACGGCGCGCTGTCGTCGATCCTGTTCCTCGCGCCCGAGGTCGCGGCGGTGGGGCTCAACGAGCAGCAGGCGAAGAAGGCCGGGGTGCCGTTCCGAGTGGCGGTGGTGTCGAACCGCCTGGTGGCGCGGAACACCGCGATGCGCGCGACCCGCGGGTTCGTGAAGCTGCTCGCGAGCCCCGAGGGCAAGCTCCTCGGGCTGCGGGTCGTCGGCCCGCAGGCGTCGAGCACGATCCAAGGGGTGGCGTTCCTGATCGATCGCGGGGGCACCCTCGACGACATCGATCGGTGCATCCACCCGCACCCGGCGATCCCGGAGGGGGTGCAGGAGTGCGCCCGCCTGCTGCTGGGGCGGTCGGTGCACAAGTCGAGCGTCCACGGCGACGCGCTGCGGGTCGACCAAGGTTAGCGAGCCGCGGTGGAGGCGCGATGTCGCGGTTCGCGTGGGCGGTGCTGCTGGTGGCTGGGTGTCCGAAGGGCGGCGGGGTGGAGGCGCCGGTGGCGGCCGCGCCGGTGGTGTTCGAGTGGAGCCCGGGGCGATCGGCGACCGAGCCCGAGCTGCTCGGTTCGCTGATGACCCAGTTCTACGACCTGCACCTGCTGATCTCGGCCACTCGAGCAGGCGACTCGCTCACCCTGGTGGTCGCGTCGTCGCCCGACGGCGCGGCGCAGGACAGCTGCGCGGCGACCACCACGCTGCCCCCGGTGTCGGTCGGCGCCGACGGCGCGTTCGAAGTGACCACCGACGCGATCGGGTTCACGACCGGCACACTGCCGGCGTCGATCCGCGGGGTCACCCTGGCTGGGCGGGTCTCCGACGGGGGGCTCTCGCTCGACCGGGTGGCGGGGCTGGTGGACACCCGCGAGTTCCTGCCGCTGCTCGGCTCGGCCCCCGACGACGCGTTGTGCTCGATGATGCCGGCGATGGGGGACTGCGTCCCGTGCGCCGACGGCGCTCCGCGCTGTTGGGCAGTGGCGTTCACCGGGGCCAGCCCCACGGTGAGCACGGCCGCGGTGACCCCACACGCGACCCCGTGCCCGCCGGTGCAGGCGCCGTAGCCTCAGCCTCGCTCTTCCCGGAGCAGGCGGCGCGCCTCGGCGAGCTTGGTCGAGGTCGCGGGGTCGAGCTGCGGGTCGAGCGGGAGCGACGCGAGCGCCTCGGCGACGATCCGCGCCACCTCGGCCCGCATGTACCGCTTGTCGTCGGCCGGGATCACGTACCACGGGGCCCACGAGGTGTGGGTGGCGCCGATCGCGTGGGTGTACGCCGCCTGGTACTCGTCCCAGTATCGCCGCTCGGCAGCGTCGCCGGGCTCGACCTTCCAATTCTTCTCCGGGTCCTCGATCCTCGCCTCGAGCCGCTTGTACTGCTCGTCCTTGCCCACGTGCAGGAAGAACTTCAGCACCGCGGTGCCGTTGCGGGCGAGGTGGCGCTCGAAGTCGGCGATCGACTCGAGCCGTTGCTCCCACAGCTCCTCGCCCTGCGCGCGCCACGGCAGCCGCTGCCGGTCGAGGTACTCCGGGTGCACCCGCACCACCAGGACCTCCTCGTACCACGAGCGGTTGAACACGCCGATCCGCCCCCGCTCGGGCAGGCACATCCCGTGCCGCCACAGGAAGTCGTGGTCGAGCTCCTGGTCGGACGGCGCCTTGAACGAGGACACCTGGCAGCCGGCCGGGTTCACCCCGGACAACACCGCCTTGATCGTGCCGTCCTTGCCCGCGGCGTCCATCGCCTGGAACACCAGCAGCAGCGCCGCCTGATCGGTCGCGTAGAACCGCTCCTGCAGCTTCGCGATCCGCGCGACCGACACCTGCAGCTGTCGTTCGAGTTCGTCTTTCCCAGGGGCGCCCGAGGGCGGTGAGGTGCGGGCCGACGCGAGGTCGAACCGACCTTTGCCGGACGCGCGGTACGGGCTGGCGGGCGCGTCGAACATCAGCAGGCGTCGTTGGCGTCGCCGGGGGTGCCGAGGTCACCGACGCCGAACGGGGTCGTGGCCTCACACCAGTTCGCCCCGTCGTCGTTCGAGGTGGCGTCGAGCGACAGCGGATCGAGGTTCATCGACTTGTTGGTGGGATCGGGGAACGTCACGCCGTCGTCGTAGTCGGTGCCGTCGATCTCGACGCCCATGTAGCCGACCACCACCTCGTCGGCGCCGTTGGCCAGGGTGTACGGGGCGGCGCCCCACGCGTACCCGACGTTGTCCACGCCGCCGTTGACCACCGGGTCGGCCGACTTCGCGATCACCACGTACGCACCGGCGGCGACCACCACCGAGCTCGCGATCGAGGTCGCGTCGGTGTCGCGGTCGTACAGCTCGAGCCCGAGCAGGTCGACCTCGGCGCCGCTCGCGTTGTACAGCTCGAACCACTCGCCGTCGCCGTCGACCGTGGTGGAGGGGTTCTGCATCACCTCGGAGATCACGAGGTCGCCGGCGACGAGGTCGGCGACCGTCTTGCTCTCCAGGTCGGCGCCCGAGCAGTCCTGGTCGATCCCGTCGTTCGGGATCTCCACCGCGCCGGGGAACACGGTGTCGTCGCCGTCGTTGCAGTCCACGTCGACGGTGAACCCGTCTCCGTCGGCGTCGACAGGCGCGATCACGCAGGTGCCGTTCGCGCCGCCCGGGGTGCCGAGGTCACCATCGCCGAACGGGGCGGTCGACAGGCACCAGAACGCCGGATCGTCGTTGTCGGTCGCGTCGACGTGGTTCTGGTCGAGCATCATCGACGCGCCGTTGCCGGTGATCCACGTGGCGTCGTCGTACGCGACCACGTCGAGCACCCGCCCGGTTCCGTCGTCCAGGGTGAGCGTCTCGCCGTCGTTGTTCACCGCGAACGCGACGTCGAAGTCGGCGGTCACCCCCCCGTTCACCGCCGGATCGACGTTCACCGCGAAGATCAACACGGTGCGCGGATCGACCACCGTGGAGCCGACCACCTCGAACGCCGACGCGCTGAGGTCGCGCAGGATCAGGCCCTCGAGGTCGACGGGCTCGGTGGTGTCGACGTACACCTCGATCCACTCGCCGGCGGTGTCGCCGACCGCCGACGGGTTCGCGAGGATCTCGGTGATGATCAGCGAGCCGTCCGGGGCGTCGGCGATCGGGAGCGCGCCGCCGCCGGTGTCTCCGGTCTGCGGATCGGTGTCGGCGTCGCTGTCGGCGTCGGCGTCCGCGTCGGCGTCGGCGTCGGCGTCGGTGTCGGCGTCGGCGTCCGAGTCGGTGTCCGCGTCCGAGTCGGTGTCCGAGTCGGAGTCGGTGTCGGTGTCGGCGTCCGCGGTCCCGGTGTCGGTCCACGACGCGTCGTCGGTCGGGGTGGTCTCCGTGTCGGGCAACGTGTCCACGTCGTCGTCGTCGTCACCGGTGGGGGTCGTGAGCGGCTTCGGGTAGCAGCCGAGCATCAGCAAGGGAAGGAGGGACTTCCAAGACATCACGCCTCCGGTGGAGCAGGGTGAACATCGCGCGCCGCAAGGTAGCCCGGTGGATCGTCGGTTGACGAGGATCGGCTACCTTGGAGGCGATCGCCCCGGGCTTCAGCGCGCGAGGCACTCCAGCCACACGTCGAGTGACGCGACGTCCTGCTCGGTGACTCCACCGCCGGGCGGCATGTCGCCGGCGTCGACCCGGGCGGCGATCCGGTCGGCCCAGTCCGCGGCCTGGTCCGCCGTGTCGAACGTGACACTGGCTGGGGCCCCGTGCCGATCTGCGGCTCGCTCGGCGTGGCAGGCGTCACAGTAGGTGATCAACACCGAGGCGGCGTGGTCGTCGAACGACTCGGCGCACCCCGTGTCGGTCGCGATCGGCTGCCCGGCGCACCCGAGCCACATCCACCCGATCACGCGAGCACACTGGCGATCGGCGCGACCTCCGCCGGCAGGTGATCGGCGGGATCGAGGTCACACAACGCGAGCAGCGTGGCCCCGAGGTGCTCGGTGGTCAGCGGTGCTCCCGCCGGGGTCGTCTCGCCGGTGACCGGGTCGTAGCCGAGCGGGTAGTATCCTTCGTCGAACCCGGAGATCACCCGGTTGCCGCGCACCGGCCCGCCGAGGAGGAGCGCCGAGGTGTACGGCCAGTGGTCCCGCCCGGCGTCCGCGTTCCACCTCGGAGTGCGGCCCATCTCGGACACCACCGCGACGGTGGTGAGGTCGAGCAGGCCGGCGGAGTCCAGCTGCATGACCAGCTCGCCGAGCAGCTGGAACAGCCCCTCGAACAGGGCGCTCTGGCTGGGGTCGTTCGTCGCGTGGGTGTCCCAGCCGCCGTCGTCGTCGAACGTGACCACCCGCGAGACCCCCTGCGCGAGCGCGTCCACCGCCAGCGCGGCCCGGTCCCACGCGTACCGGGTCGAGCCCAGGTCGAGGCCGTCGGTCGAGGTCAGGGTCGCGGCGCGCCGGCGCGCGGCGTCGAACGCCTCACCGAGCGCGGGCTCCGCGGCCGCGAACGCCCGGGCGCGCTGGCGGGTGCGCTCGGCGATCAGCCCCCGAACGGCGTCCGACAGGGGCTCGCCCTGGTCGCGCACCGACAGGATCGTCCCGTCGGTCAGCTGAGCGAGCTGGCCGTTCAGCCCGGTGCGGGCGGTGGTCGCTCCGTACGCCGACGGGAACGACGGGCCGGAGATCACCAGGTTCGGCAGGGTGTACGCGGCCGGCTGGTCCGCCCCGACGGTCGCCCCCCAGTCGGCCCGGCCGTCCACGGTCTGACCGGTGTACACCAGCCGGGTACAAACCTCGTGTGACAGGGACGGGACGCTGATCCCGTTCACGATCGCGGCCCGATCGCGCCACGCCTCGAACAGGGCCCGCACCGACGGGCGATCGGGGTGGTCGACGAACGACAGGTCGCCCACCTGGCCGAGGGCCCCGCCGGTGTTCGCGTCCACGTACGGGCTGCCGAAGATCGGGGCGAACACGGTGAGCGGGTCCCAGCCTCCGTTCGCGAACACGACGATCAGCCGTCGGGTGGTGTCGGAGGCGCCGCGGGCGGGCGTGACCGCAGCCGCGCCGATCGCGGCGGCGACGCCCTTCATCCAGGCTCTACGGGTCAAGGTGAACACGGTCCCTCCGTCAGTACAGTACGAATTCGGGGTCTTGGATCAGCGTGGCGAGCACTGCCGCCCACGCCTCTTCGGCGGTGGCGATCGCGGCTGCGTCCTCCCAGGTCGACACCAGCGCGTCGCGCTCGGGTCCGGTCGGCCGGCGGGCCAGCGCGCGCACCACCAAGTGGTCGATCGCGGCTTCGATCTCGTCCCGATCGGAGTCGAGGGTCTCGGTGAAGTCGAGCCCGCCGAACAGCTGGGCCTCCTCCGGCCGCTCGGCGTCGTGCGCCACCGCCCACGGGGCCGCGAGCTCGGACAGGCGCTGCACCACCAGCACGGTGGTCGCCGACGGGGTCGTCGCCGCTCGGATCACCGACCGGCCGTCCATCCCGCCGCCGAGGGTGCGCAGCCCGCGGGTGTCGGAGCCGAGCATGTCGGCGCCGTCGACCTCCCACCGGTACCCCGTGAGGTCCTTGACCTGAGCCGACACCGACTCGATCGGCAACAGCCGGCGCTCGGCGGCCGCGTAGGCGGGGTCGGTCACGATCGAGCGGTACACCGCGTCGAGCTGCGCGCCGGAGGCGACGAACGCGCTCAGGTGTCGGGCGAGGGTCTCGGGATCGGCCTTACTCGGCTCGATCCCGTACAGGCCCGTGTACACCTGCTCGACCGCACACGGCAGGAACCGCGGATCGGACGCGATCGCCACCCCCAGCTGCTCGAGGTCGGACACCGGCTCGCCGAAGAACCCCGGCTCGACCCCGGTGGTGGTCAACCAGTCGCGCTCGTTGGCCAGAGAGTAGGTCGGGAACGGCGTGTAGCCGGCGCGGAACCCGTACAGCAGGCCGGCCAACGGGTCGAGCCCGGCGTGACACGACAGGCAGCTCGGGTCCTCCTGTGTGCGGTCTTCGTCGAGCTCCCCGAGCGCGACGGAGAACGTGACCGGCCGCGCGGCGAAGTCGCTGCACAACAAGATCCGCGACAGCGCGTTGGCCCGGCCGCGGTTGTAGTTGGCGCCCACCGAGAGGTACCGCCACCACAGCCCGTTGGTGGACAACACCCCGGCCATCGGGCGACCGTCGACGTAGCGGGCCTCGACCCACCCGCCTCCCTCCTGCTCGACCTCCACTGGGAACTCGTCGACCAGCCGCTCGTTGACGTAGGTGGTGGGGGAGGTGACGATGTCGGTGTACGGGCGCCCCTCCGCGACCACCCGGCTGATCATCACGAGTGGCTCGTCTCCGACCGCGGAGTGGAACGCCTCGCTGTCGGGCATGCCCCACGGGTCTCCCCCGAGGTCGGGGTCGACGAACTCGTCGACCCGAGTCCGCCAGACGCGCGAGAACAGGTCGCGCACCCGCAGCTCGAACGCCGGGTCGTCCATCCACTGCTCGAGCAGCTGCGGCGCGGAGTCCGGCGCCCGCTCGAGCTGATCCAGCTCGGCGACGCTCGGGCGAACGCCGCGGAGATCCAGGCTCGCCCGCACCATCCACGCGGTGGGGTCGGCGATCGGGTCCACCGCCGGCTGCGTGCACGCACTCCACAGTCCGAACGTGATCATCGGGCACCCCCGCGAACCAGGATCGGCTCCAGGTTCAGGCAAGCGTCTTCGCCGCCGTCGGGCATCGGCCCACAGGCGGTGCAGTTCGCGTCGATCTCGACCAGCTCCACGTCGATCCACTCCCCGCCGATCGCGTGGACCGACACGAGGCCGCTGACCGCCGCGCAGGTGGGGTCGACGTACACGCCGTACAGCGCGACCGCGTCCACCTGGTCGTCGACCTGGGAGATCGCGCCCTCGAACCCGACGTACACCGACCCCAGTGGATCGGTGAACCGAGTCCACCCCACCGTGGGTTGGTGGGTGGGGTCGTAGCCGGGGGGCAGCTCGAGCGCGCCCTCGGTCCCGAGCTCGCCGTCGAAGTACCCGCCGTCGACGACGGTCCCGTCGGCGTAGGTGAACTGGTATTCGCCCCACTGCGCCACCCCGGTGAGGCCTCGGTCGGGCGTGTGGGCGTCGGCCGACCAGTAGGTCGACCACATCGTGCCGGTCGCGTCGTACGCCGCGTACGGTCCCTCCATCTGGTACGCGAACCCGCTGATCGAGCCGAGATCCCCGCAGTCGGTGTCCAACCAGAACAGATACGACTGGCCGTCGAACTCCGCGGTTTGCTGGCCACACCCGCTCATCGCACCGGACAGCGCTTCCAGGGGCGCCTCGAACGCCGCTGGCTCGAGTTGGGTCAGTTGCGGCAAGGCGGTCTCGAGCGCTCGACTCACCATCTCCGCGGACAGCGGATCTCGGCTGCCGGCGGGAGGAGCCTCGTACGCCCACTCCGCATCGTTCGTCGTCGGCTCGGAAGGCGCGCAGGCCGCGGCCCACACCCAGCCCACTGGGGTTCCAACCATCGTTCGTCTCCGTGACGGCAATCAACCCAACGGTGCCGAACGTCGGGCGAATGTAAACGGAGCTGTCAGTGCCCGAACGAACGATCCCCTGGGGTGCGGCGGGCGCGGGTCGACCGCCGGGTGCCCCAGGCCGCCAGCACCAGCAGCGCCACGCCGGGGGCGCCCTCGGCCCCGCCGGCGCAGCCACACCCGGAGGCAGGCGGCTTCGGCGGCTCGCCGATCCCCCCGCCCCCCGCGTCGCCCGGCTGGGGATCGACGTTGTCCGGGACGCCGTCTCCATCGGTGTCTGCACCGCAATCCGGGTCGTCGGGGCACGGGTCACACGCGTCGGCTGCGCCGTCCGAGTCTGCGTCTGCGTCGTCGTCGCCGCCAGGACAGCGGTCGTCGGAGTCACACACGTCGTCGCCGTCGTCGTCGTCCGGGGCGGCGTCGGCCGGGCAAGGGTCACATCCATCGGCCGCGCCGTCCGCGTCCTGGTCGACCCGATCGTCGAACCCGGGGCACGCGTCACACCCGTCGGGGACGGTGTCACCGTCCGAGTCGCCGCCGTCGCAGGTGTCACACCCGTTCGGGACGCCGTCGCTGTCGGAGTCGACGAGGTCGTCGAACCCCGGGCACTGGTCGAACGCGTCACACACCGAGTCACTGTCGGTGTCGTCGGGGTTGTCGGTCGGGCAGGGGTCACAGGCGTCGGGGTTCCCATCGGCGTCGACGTCTTCTTTGTCGTCGTACCCCGGACACAGATCCCCGCCCGAGGTGACGTACCCGGCGCAGTCGAGCGACGCGACCTCGAGCGGCTCGCCTTCGCCGAGGCCGTCGCCGTCGTAGTCGATCCAGCACAGCTCGGTGGCGTCGCAGTCCTCGTCGATCCCGTCGCCGGGGATCTCGAGGTCGCCGGGAGACACGTCGGCGTCGCCATCGTCGCAGTCGGTGCACCCGGTCCACCCGTCGAGGTCGAGGTCGACCTGATCGAGGGTCACCGGGGTGCAGTCGTCGTCGATCCCGTTGCACTGGAGCTCGGCCGCGCCGGGGTTCACCCCGGTGGACGCGTCGTCGCAGTCCCCCTCACAGGTGGCCCACCCGTCGCTGTCGGAGTCGCGCTCGCTCGGTGGGATCGCGCCGCTGCAGTTGTCGTCGAGCCCGTTGCACCGCTCGGGCGCGCCCGGGTGGATCAGCGCGTCGAGGTCGTCGCAGTCGTCGTCTGCGTCGTCGGTGGCCTCTCCGACGTCGGCGCAGTCGAGGTCGGGCGAAACGATCTCGAGCTCCGGTTGGCGCCACCCGTCGTCGTCGGCGTCGACGAAGCAGATCTCGGTCCCGTCGCAGTCCTGGTCGACCTCGTCCCCGATCACCTCGTCGGCGCGCGGGTGGATGTTCGGGTCGCTGTCGTCGCAGTCCTCGACCACGTCCCACCCGTCGTTGTCGGCGTCGGTCGGCAGCGCGGTCCCGGTCACCGTGATCACGGTGCCGCCCCCGGTGCCGGTGAGGGTCGGGGTCTGCGCGAGCGGGCTCACGCAGGCGGCGAGGGCCAGCGCCCACAGCGGTGCAGGGACCAGGGTTCGGGGCGTCATCTCCGACAGTATAGCGGCAGTCGCCCCGAACCGATCCCGTTGCGGGGTTCAGTCCCGGGTGACGCGGATCTCGGGGTCGATGCACACCGGCGGGGTGGTGTCGCGCACCGGCTCGTCGCCGTCGGTCTCCAGCGCGAAGAAGTTCACCTCGTCGTCGCGAACCAGCGCGAGCCGGACGCCGTTCTCGCTCACGATCAGCTCACCGTCGGCTCCTGGGACCTCCGACCGGGCGAGCAGGTTGCCCTGACCGTCGCGGCGCTCGATCGACCCGAACCCGTCCTCGCGCTCGACCCACAGCACGATCTCACCGCGGCTGCCGCGGGCGGCGACCTGGTTTATCGTGCCGTCGACCTCGACCGTCCACCGCGCGGCGCCGTCGCGATCGAGCGCAGACAACGACCGGTCGCCGGCGGTGGCGACGAGCAGCTGTCGTCCGGCCGCGTCCCACGCCACGCGGTCGGCGCCGGTGGCGAGCTCGCGCACCCCGTCGACGCCGGCCGCGACGACCGCGCCGCCGCCGGCGACGAACATCGTGCCGTCGGCCCGGTCGACCGCGAAGTCGGCGTCGTCGGCACACGCCTCGCTGGGGACCTCGATCGGCGCGTCGGTGCCGTACTGGATCCAACACGAGTCCGCGCCGCCACCGAGCAGCACGGTGCCGCCGGCCCAGATCCGGCCGGTGTGGATGCCCTGCGCCGGGATGTCGAGCGACGGCTCGTAGCTGCCGTCGGCGCCGATGGTGTGGGCGCCCTCGTCGGACGCGCCGAGCGTGTCGCCGCCGTGGTGGTCGACCACGAACTCGTGCGGGGTCGGCAGATCCATGTCGGCGACCGGGCAGCCCCAGTTCACGTCGATGGTGCAGGTGGTCCCGCTCATCGCCGCGTGGCCGTCCAGGCCGTCGTCCGACAGCGCGACGCCACTGGTCTCGGCCTGCAGGGTGCTGGTGTACCGCAGCTCGTTCTCGATCGGCGTACACGCCGCCAACGCTACAGCCAAAGGTGCCAATCTCATCGTTCCTCCACGGGTCCGTGCCCCATCGACGTGTTTCGGTTCAGGGAGCAGGCGGCGGCCGACAGCCGCCGAGGCTCGTGATGTCAGGGTCCAGCTGGCGCATCCGGAGTGCGGCGCCATCGGGGTCGGCGCCGCCCACCACGCAGTCGAGCAAGTCGCCGTGAGCGTCGCGGACGCGGACGCCCCAGCTCAGCGTCGTGGTGTCGGCCTCACAGTCGTACCGGGTGTCGACGTTCGCGACTTGGGTCTGTGGCGCGACCCCGTCGGCGAGCGGCCCGGCTCGCCGCTGGTCCCACGCCCCCGACGGGTCGGACGCGATCAGCGTCAGGTCGTGCTGCTCGCTCGCCTCCAGCGGGACGCGGAACAGGTCGACCGTGCCGGCCGAGGTCCACTGGCCGACCTTCACGGTCCACGCCCACCGCTCGTTCTGCGGGTCGCACCCCCACGACAGCTCGGTGATCCCCGCGGTGTCGGAGGTCGTGGGGGTCCCCCCGGTGGTCGGTTCGGGTGGGGGCGTCGTCGAGGGGCTCCCGGTGTCGCCCGCGCTGTCCCACACCCACAGGTCGGGCGGGAACCAGATCGTGTGGACACAACCCATGAGCGACAGGGCGATCACCGCGCACCTCCGACGAACGACTCGGCCCACGCCCGCCACGCGGGGTCTACGGGCTCGGTCGAGCGCAACGCGTCGAGCGCGAGCTGGCGTGCCTCGGCGGGGGAGGACGCGGCCAGGCACGACGCGAGGACCACCCGGTCTTCGGCGGTGCCCGACCGGCCCAACGGGCGGAGGTACGGCAGCGCCCGATCACACCCGGTCGGCAGGACCAACCGGGCGGCGATCCTCCGCACGTCGGCCTCCCGCGGCCGACCGGCCACCGCCAGGTACCGGTCCACGTCGGAAAGCACCCCCTCGAGTGACCCGGCGTCGGCCCGGAGCTCGATCCGCCGCGCGAGCAGCTCCCCTTCGATCGCCGAGCCGAGTTCGGCGCGGGCGAGGCCGAGGTCGACCGAGTCCAACACCACCGCCGCCGGCGCGCCGCGCTCGTGCAGCAGATCCGCCCGGCCGAGCAGCGCCCCCGGGCGCACGGGCAGGCAGGTGTGGTGAGGGTCGCCGTCGGTCAGGATCCCGCTCCACCCATCGGCGCACTGGACCTCGACCCGCCCGTGTTCGACGCCGACGGTCACCCCGAGCGCGTCCCGCTCGACCGACAGCACCGTGCCGATCACCCGCACGGTGGCCTCCTCGGTGACGATCGACAGCCGGGTGCCGGTGTTCGGGGTCACCTCGGCGGTGAGCGCGCCGGCGTCCCACGTGATCACCGCGTCGCGCGAGGTCCCGCGGATCACGCCGCGCCCCTCCACCTCGAGCTGCACGGTGTCGGAGAACGCGGCGCTGCCCTCGGTGAGCGCCACCGACCGCTCGGCCTCGGGCCGGCCGATCACGAGCGCCGCGGCGGCGGCGGCCACCCCGAGCGTGGGCGCGAGCCACCACCAGCGCCAGGCGCTCGGGGCGCGCGCCGCCGACCGGGTGGACCGGAACCGTCCCCACACCCGGGGGATCGCCGCCGGATCCGGTTCGGGGAGGGTTCGGAGGTAGTCACGGGTGTCCATCAGGTCCCCTCCGGCGCGAGCGCGGGCTCGCCCATCGCCGCGCGGAACGACCGCTGGGCCGCGCGCAGCCGACTCTTCACCGTGCCGACCGGGATGCCGAGCAGCGCGGCTGCTTCGGTCCCGGTCCGCTCCTCGAGCTCGCACAACACCAGCACCTCGCGCTGCGCGGCCGGCAGCTCTTCGAGCACCTTCCACACCGCGTCCGCGGTGCGGGCGGACTCGGCGATCGCGTCCGGGCCGGGTCCGCTCCACGCGAACTCGAGCAACGAGCCCGGCACCCACCGCCGCAGCCAGGCCCGCCGGCGGTGGTTCGCCAGCACCCGCCGACACACCCCGAACAGCCAGGTGGGGAACACCTCGGCCGAGGTGACCCGGTGGATGCGGCGGCACATCACGATCAGGCTCTCGTGGGCCGCGTCTTCGGCGTCGAGGCCGGGGCCCCCGAGGCGGTGGCACCACGCGTACACATGGGGGAGCCACACCCGCGCGAGGTCGTCGAGCGCGGCGTCGTCTCCTGCGCGCGCCAACGCGGCGGCGGCGTACGACGGGTCGGGCAGGGCGCCCTTCACCGGGGCTCCTGCGGCTTGCCGTGGCCGAAGTCGAACCGGAACCCGAGCTGGGCCTCGAGCGGGGACATCCGCTCGACCCGCTGATCCTCGAGCACGAACCGCGTCGCCATCAGATCGGTGGTGAGCCGGGCGCTCGCGACCAGCCCCCACCGGCGCGCGTGCAGCAGGCTGGACTGGGCCCGGAGCCCGACCGACGGGACGAACGCCGAAGCGATCGTCTGCCCCTGTTGGACGTAGTTCGCGCGCCGGACGCTGCCGACTCCCCCGAACCCGCTCCAGCGGCCGATCGGCGTGTAACTCTGCGCGCCCAACTCGACCGCGGTCCACGAGCGGAACGGCCCGTCCTGCAGGACCTGCCGGCCGGAGTGGTAGGCGAGGTCGAGGTCGAACGCCGTGCCGCGGACCCGCCCGACCTGCACGCCGGCGGCGGTGATCACACCCCACCCCACGTCCTGGCGGAACGGGAACCGGAAGTCGAACCGGATCGGCGCGAGGCGCAGCTTGTGCTTCGGCGGCGGCGCCGGCGGCAGCTCGAGCTCTCCCGCGCCGTCGAGCTCGAGCTCGTCGGCGTCTCCGGCGCGCGCGCCGTGCAACAGGAGGAGGGCAGCCCACATCTTCCTTCGGTCCTCAGGGAGTGGATGTCGGGACCCGCCGCAGCGGATCATCGGAGCCGTCGAATCTCAGGCGGAGGCCGAAGCCGACCTCGTACGGGGACAGCTCGAACACGCGCCCGCGCTGGTCGACCAGGGTGGTGACCCCGAGGTCGGCCGCGGCCGAGACGAACGGGCCGAGGTGCCACTTGCCCGCGTGAAGGGAGCCGAGATCGAGCCGCGCTCCCGCGAACGCGAGGATCGCCTCGTCCACCGGGTTGAACTGCTGACGGAACAGGCGGTAGGTCAACCCGAGCTCGGGCGCCACCGCCACCGACCGGTACAGCGGCACGGTGTACGAAGCGCGGGCGTCCCACCCGAATACGGCCCGGTCGAGCGACATCTCGGTGAGCTCGCGGGTGGTGGTCACCCCCAGGTCCACCGCCAGCGCGCCGGGACCGACCCGCTCCAGATCCCACCCGAAGCCGATCAGGCCGCCCGGCGTGGTCCCGGGACGGACCACGGCCGCGCCCGCCAGGTGCAGCGCCGGCGATTGGGCGCGCCTCCGCTGGCGTGTGACCGAGGTGATTCGGCTCTCGGGCGGCTCGAGATCGACCAGCGGCGAGAGCGGTTCGGGCGGCGGTGGGGG
>JBEBJC010000011.1:0-26976 GCA_040080105.1 Myxococcota bacterium | reverse complement strand
TCCCGTGGGTCGCGTGGGCGCTGCTCGCGCGGGTGTCCCCCCGCGGGTGGGGGCCGGCGGTGTGGGCCGCGTGTGGCGGGGTGCTGCTGTGGCGGCTCGCGCTGTGGGGGTGGCTCGACCCCGGCGACGCCGACCGGCTGACCTACGCCACCGACACCCGGATCGACTCGATCGGGTTCGGCTGCGCGATGGCGCTCGGCGCGAACCCGGCGCTCGACAAGACCCCCGGGTGGCTGTCGTCGCCGGTGACCGCGGCGGCGGCGCTGCTCGCGGTGGTCGCCACGTTGATCCCGCGCGATCCCGCGTTCCGCGAGACCGCCCGGTACACGGTGCAGGGGCTGCTGCTCACCCCGCTGTACGCCCACCTGCTCGCGCGCCCCCAGGGGTTCGCCGCGCGGGCGCTGTCGAACCCGTGGCTGCGGTGGATCGGGGTGTTGTCGTACACGCTGTACCTGGTGCACGACGCGGCGATCCACCTCGCGCACGAGTGGCTGCCGGGCGTGCCGTGGCTCGGGGCGGGGGCGATCGCGCTGGTCGGGTCGATCGCGTACGCCCAGGCGCTGCACCGGATCGTCGACGCCCCGCTGGCCCGGGTCCGCGCTCGGATGCGCTGAGGCGTTTCGGCCCGGCCCCGGTCGCGGGTCCAAGCTGCCTCTGCCCGGGCGCAACCGCCCGTTGCATCCCCGAAACCGGGGATGACGCCGACAGCGCCGGGACGCCATGACGTCCCGTGCTCCTTCACGCCTCCTGCAGCCCCGCCGCGTGCGCCAACAGCGCCTCCAGCGGAACCACGGCCAACGCGTTGCGGTGGGTCCGCTCGAGGTACACCGGGCAGGCGAACCCGGCGAGCTGGGCCGCGCGCCAGCTCGCTGCGCACACACACCAGCAGTCTCCGTCGGTGAGCCCGCGGAACCCGTGCTCGGGGGCGGGCGTGATCAGGTCGTTGCCGTGGTCGCGCAGGTACTCGAGGAACGCGGTCGTGACCCGGGCGCACACCGTGTGTGAGCCGCGGTCCGACGCGTCCGTGTTGCAGCACCCGTCGCGGAACCACCCGGTGACCGGGTCGAGCGAGCATGGCACCAGCGGCGTTCCGAGGACGTTCAACGAGCGATCCATGCAGTCCGAGTATCGTGGGGGGACCAATGTCGCGAACCGTGTTGTACGAGCAGGACGATCACCGGAACCTGCTGCTGGCCGCCGTCAGCGCCGGTGAAGGGGTCGACACCAACCAGCACCTGATCATCGACGGGCACGAGGCGCTGCTGCTCGATCCTGGCGGCGCGAAGTTGTACTCGCGGGTCGCCACCCTCGTGTCACGCGAGCGGGAGCGGTACGAGGCCGAGCTCAAGTACGTGTTCCTGTCCCACCAAGACCCCGACGTGGTCGCCTCGGTGAACGGGTGGTTGATGACCACCGGCGCCACCGGCCTGATCAGCACCTTGTGGAAGCGGTTCATGCCGCACTTCGGGTGCGACAAGCTGGTGTACTCGAGGCTCGAGGGGGTGCCCGACGAAGGGATGGTGATCCGGCTCGGGTCACGCGAGCTGGTCCTGCTGCCGGCGCACTTCCTGCACTCGGTCGGCAACCTCCACCTGTACGACCCCACGTCGAAGGTGCTGTACACCGGCGACCTCGGGGTCTCGCTCGGGGAGGACGGGCGGGAGGTCGAGGACTTCGACGCGCACGTCTCGCACATGCGCGGGTTCCACGAGCGGTACATGACCAACACCGGCGCGCTGCGCGGGTGGCTGAAGATGGCGCGCACGCTGGACGTGGAGATCGTGGCGCCCCAACACGGCGCGCTGTTCCGCGGTCGGCCGATGGTCCTGCGCCTGTTCGACTGGCTCGAGACGCTCGAGTGCGGGTACGACCGGATGAAGGACGTGTATCGCGTCCCCACCGGGTTCGCTGCGCCGCGGTAGTGCTTGTCCGAGGAACAGATCGGTCCGGACGCCCTCCCGTCAGGCGCAGGTGTCCTCGACGCCGCCGGAGGTCGGTCGCGCCGATGCGCGCGCGCGAGCGCCGCGCGTGCTCGCACACCCCGGGCTAATGGACGAATGGTCACAATTCTCCAGCGGGGGGAGGCACGGCGGTTGCTCGGTGGGCCATCGGAGGACGTGACATGCTCAGTTTGCTCACGACGATTGCCCTCGCGGACCCGCCGCGGGGACCAGACTTCGACGGAGACGGCTACCAGGACCTCGCGGTCGGCGTGCCGTACGAGAACTTCAACGGGACCGACGCCGGCTCGGTGGTGCTGCTCTACGGCAGCAACACCGGGCTCGACAACCCGGCGGACCGGACCCTGGCGCTGTGGCAGAGCGGCTTCGACGTCGACGGCAACGCGGTGGAGGGCGCGTCCGACGCGGCCGAGTACTTCGGGCAGGCGGTGGCGTGGGGCGACTTCAACGGCGACTGCTTCGACGACCTCGCGGTCGGCGTGCCCGGCACGGTGGTGGCCGGCGACGCGAGCGCCGGCGTGGTGCACATCTTCTACGGGTCGGCGACCGGCCCGTCCGCCGCGACCGACCACATCCTGTACCGCGACCTGGCGGAGCTCGAGGGCTCGTCGAGCGCAGGTGACGAGTTCGGCGCCACGCTCGCTGCCGGCGACCTCGATGGCGACGGTGCGGACGACCTGCTGGTCGGGGTGCCGGGCTACGACAGCGGCTTCCTCACCTCGATGGGCGCGGTGCACGTGATCTACGGCACGCCGGGGCTCGGGCTGATCGGGTCCGGCGACTTCACGCTGACCCAGTCGAGCTCCGGGCTGGAAGACGCGGGCGAGACCAATGAGCGGTTCGGCCACACCTTGACCACCGGCGACTTCAACTGCGACGGCTTCGACGACGCCGCGATCGGCGTGTTCGAGGCGGGGCTGCCGGCCGACGCCGGCGCGGTCCAGGTGGTGTACGGTCGGTGGGACGGCTTCAACGCGGTCGACAACGACCAGCTCATCGACCTGAACTGGCTCGACGCGAACGGCGTGAGCCTCCTCGGGGCGGCGGCGGTCAACGGCCGGTTCGGCAAGGCGCTCGTGAGCGGCAACCTCGACGGCGACTTCCTGATCTCCGAGTGCGACGAGCTGATCGTCGGCTCCGACCTGACCGTGTCGGGCGCCGTAGGTGCCGGCGCGGCCCACATCCTGATGGGCGACCCGGACGGGCTCGTGGTGCCGACGCTGAACCAGGTCAGCCAGTCGGGCTCGATCATCGGCAGCCCGGAGGGCGGAGACTCGTTCGGCGACGCGCTCGCGGTGGGCGCGTTCGAGGGCTTCGATCGGCTGGACCTGGCGGTCGGGGTGATGGAGAACGTGAGTGAGGGGGCGGTGCACGTGATCCGAGGCACCTCGACCGGCTACACCACGGTGGACAACCAGCTGTGGACCCGCGCCGAAGTGGGCGAAAACCCGGTCCTCGAGGACGAGTTCGGCCACCACCTCACCTCCGGCGACTACGACGCCGACGGGCAATCGGACCTCGTGGTGGGCGGAGACCTGGCCGGCGATGGCTCGGGCGACGTGTCGGTGCTGTATGCCAGCGACGCGTCCTCGCCGCTGGTGTCGTGGTTCCAGATCTGGACCGAGGACCTGATCGGCGCCACGTCTACCTCGGCGGGCGACGGCATGGGTCGCGCGCTGGTCGCGGCCCGGCGCGCCGACACCTGCCCGTGAGGTGAACCTCGGCCGTTCGCGGAGGTGTCGCTCGGGAGCTCGATCCAGCCCGGGACTGGAACGTCTTCCCGAGGGTCACCCGAGCGTCGGCCGGTGGCTCGGCTCCCGCAGGTCGACCACCAGCCACTTGGTGAACACCGCGGCGAGGACCAGGTGCAGCGCGGTGTTCGGCACGAACGAGCCCAGCGTGGTGAAGGTCCCCGCCGCCCACGCGAGCGGATCGATCGGCAGCAGGAGCAACTGGATCGACAGATCGAACGCGACCACCGCCCGCAGCGTCGCGCTCGGGGGGTGGTGGCGCACCGCCAGGTTCAGCGCGCCGATCGCCACCAACAACACCCCCGCGGTGCGCGCCATCACCTCGGCCGCCGGCGTGACCTCGGCGCCCTTCATCGACCCGAGCAACACCGAGGGCGCGAGCGCCGCGATCGCTCCGATCGCGAGCGGCACACAGGCGAACGACGTGAACAACGTGCGGTTCATCGGACCTCCTCCGCGCTCGTACGCGGCCCGCCCCGGCCGGACGACGACCTGCCGAGGTAATGGTCGCGACGAGGTCCGATGTTCGGGGTGTGGCTCAAGCACTGGCGCGCGGTCCGAGGGGTGTCCCAGCTCGATCTGGCGCACGCGGCCGCGGTCTCCGCCCGCCACCTGAGCTTCCTCGAGACCGGGCGGTCCCGCCCGACCGAGGGGATGGTGCTCCGGCTCGCCGACGCCCTCGGCCTCCCGCTGCGGGAGCAGAACCGGCTGCTCGAGGCCGCCGGGTTCGCTCCGCTGTTCCCGGAGCAGGTGAACCTGCCCGACGTGGTGTCCGACGTGCTCGACCGGATGGCCGACCAACACGAGCCGTACCCCCTGCTGGTGCTCGACACCGGGTACCACGTGCTCCGGCTCAACCGGGGCGCGCAGCGGCTGTTCGGGCAGATCCCGGGGGGAGCGGCCGAACCTGCTGGGGTGGCTGATCGATCCCGCCGGGCTCCGCCCGCGGATCGTCGACTGGGACCAGGTGGTGGAGCGGATCTTGCGCCGTCTCGAGCGCGAGCTCGCGGTGGCCGACGAGGCCGAGCGCCGCGCGTGGGTCGAGCGGGTCCGCGCCGAGCTGCCGATCCCGGCCGACCCGACGACCGCGGTCCTGCCCGCGCTCCCGCTCCGGCTGCGCACCGGCGATCGGGTGCTGTCGTTCCTGTCGGCGTTGACCACGTTCTCCGCGCCGCGGGAGGCCGCCGTGCAGGAGGTGGTGATCGAGAGCCTGTTCCCGCTCGACCCCGTCACCCGCGAGTGGTGCGCGGCTACAGCCGGGTGAGGCTCAGGGAGGTGGGCGGGTCGGTCTCGGCGTTCGCCGCGATCGGGTCGCCGGTGATCTCGCCCTCGGCCACGATCCCGTAGGTCGCGGTGCCCCCGGCGCCGTCGTCGCGGCAGTACACGCCGGTGAGGCGGGTGCCGCCCTCCCCGACCACCCCGCCCACCGGGCAGGTGCTGTCCGATTCGGCCTCGTACACCCCTTCGACCCCGGCCGCGCGCGACAACACCAACGTCTCGGCCGAGCCGTCGACGTTGGTGAACAGCCCGGTCCAGGTGTCGGCCTGTGGGTCGCCGTCGAGCTCGAACGACAGCTGCTCCGCCTCCGCGGTGGCCGCGCCGCCGTCGACCGCCACGTCGAACCAGGTGTGGTGGAGATCGCGCGACGTGAGGCCGCCCGCGAGGTACGCGCGCCCCGAGGCCTCGGTGAGCACCACCCCGAGCCACGAGTCGGTGTCGCCGACCGGGCCCACGAACGTGCCAGGTTCTACGGTGGAACAAGCGGAGAGAGCGACCAGCGGAGTCCAGCGGAGCATGGGTACAACGGTACCACCACACCTCCGGGTCGGCCAAGGGCGGATACAATCCTGGTGGAGGGACCGGTTGCTGAACATCGACCGCGACCTGGGCCGCTTCCGAGACATCGTGAAGGGGCGCGTGCGCAAGGACCTGCGCAAGTACATGTCGTCCGGCGAGCTGGTGGGGAGGAAGGGCAAGGAGCTGGTGAACATCCCGCTGCCGCAGATCGGGATCCCGCGCCTGCGGTACGGCGAGAACAAGTCCGGGGTCGGCCAGGGCGACGGGGACGAGGGTGACGGCGCCGGCGAAGGGCAGAAGGCCGGCGACTCCCCGGGCGAGCACATGCTCGAGATCGAGATCTCGGTCGACGAGCTGGCCGAGATCCTCGGTGAGGAGCTCGAGCTGCCGCGGATCGAGCCGAAGGGGCAGCGGGAGTCCGCCGCCGAGAAGGCTCGGTACACCGGGATCAGCGTGGTCGGGCCCGAGTCGCTCCGCCACAACAAGCGGACCTTCCGCCAGGCGCTGAAGCGGTCGATCTCGAGCGGGATCTACGACCCCGATCGGCCCACGATCATCCCGATCAAGGAAGACAAGCGGTACCGCACGTACGAGATGGACACCGAGCCGCGCTCGGCCGCGGTCATCGTGTACATGATGGACGTGTCCGGCTCGATGGGCAAAGAGCAGAAGGAGATCGTCCGGAGCGAGGCGTTCTGGATCGACACCTGGCTGCAGCACAACTACGACGACGTGGAGACCCGGTTCATCATCCACGACGCAGCGGCGCGCGAGGTCGACCGGGACACGTTCTTCCGCACGCGCGAGTCGGGCGGCACGCTGATCAGCAGCGCGTACAAGCTGTGCCTCGAGATCCTGCAGAAGGATTACCCGCCGCAGGACTGGAACATCTACCCGTTCCACTTCTCGGACGGCGACAACTGGTCCCAGTCGGACACCCGGACCTGCGTGGAGCTGCTGCAGAACGACCTGATCCCGATGTCGAACCAGTTCAGCTACGCCCAGGTCGATAGCCAGTACGGCTCGGGCCAGTTCATCAAGGACCTCGAGGAGGCGTTCGCGCCCGAAGACAAGGTCGTGTTGTCGCGCATCCCGAACCGCGACGCGATCATGGACTCGATCAAGGAGCTGCTCGCCGGGGGGAGGTGAGCGGCCTCCCTACTCGACGGCCCCCCTGTTCGACGGCCTCGGCTGCGCGGCCTCACCGCGGCGCGGTGAGCGCGTACAGGTCGGCGAGCGGCGTGCTGTTGCCGACCAGGTGCCCCGGCCACGCGGCGTCCCACACGGCGGCGCCGTCGCGCGACAGCTCGCGGATCACCCCCGCGGTGCCGATCGTCCACAACACGTTGCCGGTGGGCAGCTTCTGCGCGTGCCCGGCGTACGGGGCGAACTCGTCGGCGCGGGCCGACCACACCTGGGTCAGCTGCTGCGCGTCCACCGTGTACTCGCGCGCCCACTGCTCGGTGCCGCCTTGCCCGTGCATCGACGCGATCAGGGTCCCGTCGGCGGTCCAGTTGGGCATGTGCTGGAGGTCGAACGCCGAGTCGAGCGGAGAGAACAGGTGCCCCCCAGGGTACTCGCCGAACTCGTTCACCACCGCCCCGGTGCCGAGGTCGATCTCGGCGACGGTCGACACCGCGAACATCGACCACAACACCGTGTTCCGCCCGGCGTCCCACACGATCGCGTTCGCGGCGCACGCCCACTGCTGGTCGGTGTACGCCGCCATCCACGCGGTGCAGTCCCACAGCCGGGTCCGCGCGCCGTCGGGCGCCTGGCGGGTGAGCCACGCCTGCTGGTAACCCTGGACCTCGTCGAACAGGATCGAGCCGTCGTCGAGCTCCTCCAGCGCAGTGCCCATCCCGGTGAGGTCGATCGGCTCGTCGAGCACCAGGTCGGCGCTCACCCGGCTCGCGGTCGGCTCGCCCGGGCTGTACTGGCCCGACTCGTCGATCAGCAGGTGCGGCCCGGTGCGCGACACCCGCGCCTGCCAGGTGAGCCGGCGCTCGGTCGTGGGGCGGTACCACACGATCCGGCCCGCCCGGTCGAGGATCACGGTGTAGCAGGGCCCGAAGAACGGGTTGGCGCCCACGTCGACGCTGGTGAGCAGCCACGGCTCGGGCCGGGCGCGCGCGTCGTCGCGCACGGTCTGGGCCGGGTCGTCGAGGTCGCCCGGCAGCGGCGCGGTGCTGCGAAGGCCGAGGTCCACCACCGACTCTACCCCGTCGACCACCACGTGCAGCACGAGCGGGACGGTGACCTCCGCCGGCAGGCCGAGGACCACCTCGCGCGCGGGCCCGACCGGGGCCGCGAACGGGGGTGACGCGTACTCGACCCCCTCGAACGACCACGACAGCCACACCTGCTCGGCCGCCGCCCCCTGGGTCCACGTCGCGACGAGCAGCGTGTTCATCTCGGGGTGCAGCGCCACCCGCGCGTCGGACACGAGCCCGTCGACGGTGACGGCCGGCCCGGTGTCGCCGGACGGGTGGGTGACGTCGTCGTCGTCGTCGTCGCCGACCGAGGTGGGGTCCGGGGTGCACGCGAGCCAGAGCGGGAGCATGCCCACAGCTTGCCCGACCGCCGCCCGTTCGTCAGCTCGCGCGAGCAGGTTACCGGGGCGCGAGCTGGGAGGAACCGATGGTTTGGCTGTGGGGGTCGGGGTGTTCCGGAGACGATCCGGTCGAGTCGGCGACGTTCGACGCGGACCGGCCGATGCTGGTGTGCCCGGGAGACGCGGGGTGCGCCGACAACGCCGGCGAGCTGCGGGCGGGCGCGGCCGAGCGCTCGATCGTGCCCACGTGCTGGGAGGCGTGGGGCGACGTCGACGGCGACGCCACCTGGGACCCGGTCGCCGAGGACTTCTTCGACTGCGGGTGTGACCGGCTGTGCCCCGGCGACCCGGGGTACGCCGCCGCCGACGAGGGTGAGGGAGACGGGGAGTTCCAGGCGAGCTGGATCGCCGGGTTCCAGAACAGCCGCCCGGCGAACGGCGTGCGCGACGCCTCCCTCGGCCTGCAGGGAGAAGGAGACGGCCTGTGGGCGACCGCGCTGGTGCTCGACCAGGGCGCGGTTCGGGTCGCGGTGGTCGCGCTCGACGCGTTCGGGGTGATGATCGACGACACCCGGGCGATCCGCGAGGCGGCCGACGCCGCCGGGCTCGACGTCGACTACCTGGTGGTGCACAGCTCGCACACCCACGCCGCGCCCGACACGCTCGGGATCTACGGCCCCGACGTGGCCACCACCGGGTACGACCCGCGGTACGCCGCGCAGGTCCGCGACACGGTGATCGACGCGCTGACCGAGGCGGTCGGCGCGCTCGAGCCGGTCAGCGTCGCGGTGGGCGAGGTCGACGCCGACACCTACCACCCCGACGGGGTCGGGAACCTGATCTGGGACACCCGCGACCCGGTGATCGTCGACTCGCGGATCGGCGCGGCCCGGTTCGCCCGCGCCGACGGCTCGACCGTCGCCACCGTGGTCCACTTCTCGAACCACCCGGAGGAGACCGCCGACGTGTGGGCGTTGTTCACCGCGAACTTCGTGCACGCGCTCCGCCGCACCGTCAGCGACGGGGTCGACTGGGGCCAGGGCGCGCGGCCCGGCCTCGGCGGGGTCACGATGTACTGGAACGGCACCGTCGGCGGGATGATGACGTCGCTCGGCGCTCGGGTCGAGGACCCGACCGGCGCGGTGCCCGAGGCCCGCACGTTCGAGAAGGCCGACACGCTCGGCCGGCTGCTCGGGGAGATGGCGCTCGATGCGGTCGAGGCCGCGTCGCCGATCGAGCCTGCGCTGGCCGCCCGGCGCGACGAGCTGCTGCTGCCGGTCGACAACAACGGGTTCCAGGCGATGTTCCTGATGGGGACCATCGGGTCGCGCCAGATCTACGACTTCGACCCGTCGGCGCCGGTCACCGCCGACAACACCCCGTTCGTGCAGTCCGAGGTCGGCCTGGTCGAGGTCGGGCCGTGGCGGATCTTGTGCCTGCCCGGGGAGTGGTTCCCCGAGCTCCTGATCGGCGGGTACGACGGCGCGCACACCCCGCCGAACCAGGTGCTGGTCGACCCGGAGAACGTGAACCCGCCCGACCTGGCGCTCGCCGCCACCGGCCCGACCGTCGGCGACCAGCTCGGCGGCTCGCCCGGGTGGGCGCTCGGCCTGGCGAACGACCAGATCGGGTACGTGATCCCGCCCGAGCAGTTCGAGGTCGGCGCGGTGCCGTACCTGCTCGAGGCCGAGGGCGACCACTACGAGGAGACGAACTCGCTCGGGCGGCAGACCGCGCCGCTGCTGGTCGAGGCGGTGACCGCGCTGCTCGGGTGGTCCGGGTGACCCCGCGGCCCCGGGCGCGTTAGGGTCGCCGCTTCGGGGGTGGGATTGATCCGCGCGCTCGGCTTCAGCGAGAACACGTTCGACTGCAAGGACCCGGGCCGCCTGTGCCGCGGCCGCGAGCGGTGGATCGAGCCGTGGGACCTCGACGGCACCCCGCCGCGGCTGCACCGGATCGTGGTCAGCGGCGCGATGTTCACCGACGACGGAGCCGGCGACGCCCGTCGCGGGCTGCCGTTCTCGGGCGTCGATCCGACCGGGGTGATCGAGGGCCTGTACGGCGCAGACGCCCGGATGGTCGCGTTCATGGAGGACGGGCACCCGGCCGACATCCCGCCGGACGCGCAGGGGGTCGAGGCGTACGTGGGGTACCGCGCGGGCGGGCGCCAGCAGCTCGGGCTGGTGCGGTGGTTCCTGCCGCTCGAGTCGGGACGGCTGCGCGAGCTGCTGGGCGACGGGCCCCTCGAGGACCGGATCCGCGGGATCGTGATCCTCGACCCGGACGACGACGCCCCGCTCGACGACCTGGTGCACCCGATGTTCGAGCTCGTGGGGTTCTCCACCCTCGACTCGCCGCCGGCGCGGTACAACCCGTCGGCGCTGCCCGACCTGCTGAAGCGGGCGCTCGCGGTGGTGGTGGTGCACCGCGACAAGCACGGCCCCGCGCTCGCGGTGTACGCGCGCGACGCGGTGCCAGAGCTCGCCGCCCGGCTGGGCGAGGCGGCCGGCTCCGACGAGGTCCTGCTGGTGCCGTTCGCGATCCCGCCGATGTTGGCCCGGTGGGACCGCGCGCTGGCCGAGCTGCGCACCCACTGGACCCGGCCCGAGCCGTTCCCGGTGCCGGCCGCGCCCCCGTCGCGGTTCGGTGAGGGTCGCGACCGTCGCCGCGGGCGGTTCCGCGACGACGACGAGCTGGTCGACCCGGCGCTCGACCAGGAGGAGCTGCCGGTCCCGTCCGCGGTCGACGACGCGGAGGAGTGAGGCCGGGGTACGATCGATCCACGGGAGGGTCGATTGTTCGTGCTGTCGTGGGTGGTGGGCGCGCGAGCCGACGACTGCGGCGAGCCGCCGGCCGAGCCACAGGTGTGGATCGATCCCCGGGTCGACGGAGCGGTCGACGTGCCGCTCGACGCCCGCATCCCCTCGCTGGCCGCACCTCCGGCGACGGTCCTGCTGGAGACCGCCGCGGGGGTCCCGGTGGAGACCCTGCCGGTCCGCCAGGGGTTCGCGCCGGTGGAGCCGCTCGAGCCGCACACCCGGTACCGGCTCACCCTGACCGGCGAGCGCGCGACGTTGGTGGCCGAGTTCACCACCGGGGACCAGCTGTCCCGCAGCGGGGCGGCCGAGCTCACCCGGGTCGAGCTGGGTGAGCTCGACGAGGGGGGAGCCACCGTGTGCTACGTGCGCACCTCGACGCGGTCGGTGTCGGCGGAGCTGTCGCTGCCCGCGGTGGACCCGTGGACCTACCTGTGGCTCGCGGTGCCGCTCGACCGACCGTGGGGCGACAGCGGCGCGTCCGGCGCCGCCGAATACTCGATCGTGGCCGAGGCGTCGCCCGGCGCCGGCCCCGCCACCGAGCTCACGCTCGACGCCACCACCCTGTTCGTCGACGAGCCGCTGTGCCTGATCGCGGTGTTGAACACCGCCGCGGGGGACGTGGTCGTGTCGGACGAGCTGTGCAGCGACGAGGGCGGCTGCGGCGGGTGTGACCACTCCCGCGGGTCGCCCGTCGTCGGCGTGGTGCTGTTGGCCGCGCTGGCCCGCCGCCGCCCCTCGCCCGGGTGACCGGGCTCGGTCGCTCCGGTGTCGCAGGCACCGGGAGGACCCGATGGTTCGGTGGGTGTGGCTGGCGCTGGTGGGTGGGTGCGCGGAGCTGCCGCAGCGGGGCACGCTCGGGGCGGAGCTCGACCAGCGGGTCGACGCGGAGCTGAAGGGGGGCTCGCTGGTCGCCGCGGTGTTCCGCGACGGGGAGATCGCGCGGTTCGCGGGGTACGGTGAGGTGTCCGACGGCGGGCCGATCCCGGACCAGGACAGCCCGTACCGGGTCGGCTCGCTGTCGAAGACGTTCACCGCGCTCGCGGTGATGCAGCTGGTCGAGGAGGGGGCGCTCGACCTCGACGCGCCGCTCACCGACGCGCTGCCGTCGTTCGCCACCGGCAGCGCCCCGAGCCGGCCGATCACGATGCGCGACCTGCTCACGCACCAGTCCGGACTGGTGAGCGACCAGTTCGTGCAGATGCTCGGCGACGACGTGGGCACGATGGAGCAGACCACCGCGCTGCTCGCGTCGGAGGAGCTCGCGGCCGATCCGGGGGTGATGTGGTCGTACTCGAACGTCGGGTTCAACGTCGCCGGCCACGCGGCGCAGGAGGTCAGCGGCGTCCCGTTCGCCGACCTCGTGGCGCAGCGGATCTTCGAGCCGTGTGGGATGGACGGCGCGACCTGGGACTTCGACGCTGCGGTCCAAGGCTACGACGGAGGACGCCCGGCGGACGAGGGCTCGGGCATCTCGACCCCACCCGCGGGGGCGGCGGTGATGTCGATCCGGGACCTCGCGGCGTACGCGGGCGGGCTGACCGACGGCGGGCTCTGTCCGGGCGGAGCGCTCGTCTCCCCCGACACGCTCGCGTCGATGTGGGCCGCCGCCGACGTACCGGCGATCTCGGGCGACCCGCAGCAGGGGATGGGGTTCTTCGTCGACCCGGCGGGGCGGATGACCGACGGGGTCGCGCTCGCGGCCCACCCGGGCGACACGCTGCTGTTCCACACCAACTTCCTGCTCGCGCCCGAGCTCGGGATCGGGGTGGCGGTGATGGCGAGTGAACGAGACGCGAGCGGGCTCGTGTGGGAACTCGGGTTCGAGCTGCTGCGCGAGGAGATCGCGCGGGTGACCGGGCGTGAGGTCCCGGAGGTGCCCCTCGCCGACCCGAGCGACGACGGGGACCGCGATCTACTGGACACGCTCGAGGGGGTGTACACCACCGAGCTCGGCGTGCTCGACCTCCGCCGCAGGGGGGAGGGGTTGAACAGCGGCAGCGTGCGGCTCGTGCCGACCGACGACGGGACGTACCGGATCCGGCCGCGGGTGCTCGGGGTGCGCCTGCCGTTCCTGGTGGACGAGCTCGACGTCCGGTTCGACACGATCGAGCGCCGGGACGTGGTGCAGGCCCGGATCAACGGCGCGTTCCAGACGATCGGGGAGCGGGTCGACCCCCCGCCGGACCTGTTCGGCTGGGACGCCCACCTGGGGAAGTGGGACCCGGCGACCGACCGAGACGGCGGCTCGCTGTCGCTCACCGAGGTGGCGCTCGACCTCGACCGGGACGGGTACCTGTGGGCCACGCTGGAGCTCGACCAGCTGGGGGAGTCGTCCGAGTTCGAGGCGCTGCTGCGTCCGCTCGACCCGCGGCGGGCCCGGGTGGAGGGGATCGGGCGGTACCGCGGCGAGGTGGTGACCCTCGACGGAGGCGAGCTCGGGGTCCTCGGAGCCCGGTTCTCGCCCCGTTGAACAGCCCGCCTACCCGGACCCGAGCCGACCGAGCAGGCTGCGGGTCACCGGGTCGGCCACCGGGTCCACCTCGCCCCGCGCCGCGGCCGACACCAACACCTCGCCCACCGCGGCGGACGTTTGCGCCGCCGCGGCCCGGCGGATCCACCCCACCGGCAGCTCCCGCGCGAGCAGCTCCTGGTGGCGCCGGTCGGTCGAGCCCCGCTCCAGCGCGTCGGCCGCGCGCAGGCCGAACGGCGACCCCACCGGCTCGCCCGCGCACGCCGCGCACAGGCCGCCCCGCGCCCCGCAGCTCGCGACCGACCGGGGCGAGCGGCCGCAGTCGGCCTCGGTGACCAGCCACGGCCGGAGCTGGGCGTGCAGCGCGCCGGGCCCCACCGCCTCCGCCCCGAGCGGGAGCCGCTCCCGCACCTCGCGGATCGCGCGGGCGTCGATCGGGACGTGCACCGTCGCGGTGTCTCCCCACGCGAGCTCGAGCGCAGCGGCGTCGCCGGGGTGCAGCGCGATCGCCCACCCGTCGGTGAGCGACGCGATCGCGAACCCGCCGAGCCGCCCGCTGCCGTCGCCCGCCGCGATCACCACCGGGTGCCCGGCCACGTGGGCCTCCACCGCCGCCACCGCCTCGGGCGCGCGCTGGTTCACCAATGCCTTCCTACTCGACGGCCTCGGCTCCGCGGCCTCCACTCCGAACGATAGCCCAGCTCCGCTGGGCCGAGTCGTCGCTCCGGCCGCTCCACCGAAGGCCTTCGAGGCCTTGATCGTGGTCACCCGACCCGCCAGCTCGAGCGCGCGGTACACCCACGGCTTGAACAGCTCCTCCGCCATCGCGCTGGGCAGCCGGGCCGACCCCCGCGGCAACGTGGGATCGGGCACCACCCGCGCGACCGCGGAGTAGTCGACCCGCCGGCTCGACAACGTCGCCGCGAACCGTCCCTCGTCGGCCCCGAGCATGTCCAGCAGCGACCGCAGCGGCCGGCGGTCCGGCCCGGTGAGCTTGCGCCCGCGCAGGCCGTTCAGCACCAACATGTCGAGCGCCTGCTGCAGCTGCCGCTGCTCGTTCACCACGATCAGGCCCGGCGCGTCGAGCTCCACCAGGCGCCGGGTGCGGTTCGCGCGGTTGATCAGGCGGCGGTACAGGTCGTTGAGGTCGGACGTGGCGAACCGCCCGCCGTCGAGCGGAACCAGCGGCCGGAGGTCGGGCGGCAGCACCGGCCACGCGTCGACCACCCAGTCGGTGGGGCGGTGGCCCGAGGCCACGAGCTCGCGCGCCAGCTCGGCCGCAGGCCCCGTCCCGGCGGCAAGCCCGGGCAGGTCGACCGCCTCGAGCATCCCCCGCAGCGCCTCCGCCCCGGTCGAGCTCCGACTGGCCTCGGGCGGCGCGCCGTCCGGTCGCTGGTCGCAGTACAGGATCGCCCGGACCTCGGCCGGTTTGCGGCCCACCAGCACGGCGACCCGGTCGAGCACCAGCGGGTGGAGCAGCGGCACCGGGAGCTCGAGGTGCCCGAACCGCTCGCGCCGCACCCGCGACGGCACCACGTCGACCCCGCACACCTCGCACTTCACCCCGCGGTGCCGCTCGCGCGTGTACTTCCCGCACAAGCACTCGAGGTCGCGCACCGGGCCGAAGATCCGGCCGCAGAACAGCCCCCCGTCCACCGGGAGCAGCGTGCGGTAGTTCAAAGTCTCCGGCAGGGTGACCTGCCCGTTCGACGTGGCGCGGATCCCCGCGCTCACCGCGAACCCGAGCCTCCATCCGGCGGCCGGGTCGACAGCCGGGTCGACAGCTGGGTCGACGGTGAACCCGCACGCCTCGAGCTCGCGCTGCAGCAGCGCGACCGACTCGGGGGTGCCCGGCTCGACCTGTTCCCGGCCGAGCACGATGCCCTCGTACGTCCGCAGGCGGCCGTCGACGTCGTCGGACTTCACCGTGAGCAGCTCGTGTGCACACCGCCAGGCGCCGCGCGCCTCGAGCGCGACCAGCTCGGCCCGCACCCGCTGCCCGCCGAACTGGGCCTTCCCCCCGAGCGGCTGCTGGGTGATCAGGGAGTACGGGCCGATCGAGCGGGCCATGAACGCGTCTTCCGCACACGACACCTTGCGGACCCGCACCGTGCCGGTGAGCTCGCCCCACCCCAGGTCGGCGTCGCCGGTGTCGGCGATCCCCACCACGGTCGCGGCGCCGGCGCCGAGCGCCTCGACCTCGTCGCCCAGCTCGAGCGCGCGCGGGACGGTCACCTCGAGCTCGACCCGGAGCCCGCGCTTGTCCTTGTGGACCTCGACCGCGGTGACGACCCCGCGCACCCCCGGAGGGACCCGCATCGACACGTCTCTGCGGTTCGGGGAGTCGCCGAAGATCTCGACGAGCAGCTTCGCCTCGGTCGTCATCCTCGACTCGGCCGCCTTGTCGAGCCGGGTGCGCCCGACCAGCAGCGAACCTGGCCCGACCTCGGTCCCCACCGCGGCGAACCCGCGCTCGTCCAGGTGGGCGCGCGCCGACTCCGGCACGTTCGGAACGTCCGGGGTGAACGTGACCTCGAACCGCTCGTCGCTGTTCGCCTCCGACTCGAACCGCTCGACGTGCACCGACCTCAGCTTGGCCGCCGCGCGGGGCGACACCACCACCCCGGGCCGGTCGTAGGGTCGCACCGTCAACGTGAGCCACCCGTCGGTGTCCGCGTCGGGGTGGGTCAGGGTCGCGCGCTGCTCGTCCACCTACACGAGCCCGTACGCCGCGCGCGCCTGCGCCGGCGTCGCCGGCTCCCGCCCCGCCCGCCGCACCAGCGCGACCAGCGCCTCCACCAGCGCCCCGTTGCTGGTCGCCCGCGTGCCGTCGGGCAGGTAGAACGTGTCCTCGAGGCCGGTCCGCACGTCGCCCCCGAGCTCGGCCGCCGCGGCGTGCAGCTTCCACACCTCCTCCCGGCCGATCCCGATCGTCTGCCAGTGCGCGCCCGGCGGCAGCTGCTCCACCAGCAGCGGCAACCACCGCGGATCGGCCGGCATGCCGGACTCCACCCCCATCACGAACGACACGTGGATCGGGTCGACCAGCAGGCCCACCTGCGCGAACAGGCGGACCGAGCGGACGATCCCGGTGTCGAAGCACTCGCACTCGGGCACGATGCCGAGCGCGCGCATCTTGCCGACGAACTGCTCGACCTTGTCGACCGGGTTGTCGAACAACATCGGCGGCCAGGCCCACCGGCCGTCACTCTTCACCTTCAGGTAGTTCAGCGAGCCCGCGTTGAGCGCCGCCACCTCCGGGCGGGTGCGCTCGAGCACCGCGAACGGGCCCGACAGGTCCGGCCCCACCACCCCGGTCGAGCTGTTGATCAGGATCTGGGGACACGCGTCGCGGATCGCGTCGACGATCGCGGCCGCGACCTCGGGCTCCCACGACGGCAGCCGGCCCATCCCGGGCTCCTGGCGGCGGTAGTGCAGGTGCACCACGGTGGCGCCGGCGTCCCACGCGGCCTTCGCCTCGGCCGCCATCTGCTCCGGCGTGACCGGCACCGGGTGGTGGCCCGGATCGGTGAGCACGCCGGTCAACGCTGCCGTCACCACCGCTGGCTCCATCGGACCTCCGCCGCCGACGATACCGTCGTGATGGATCCTGCGCCAGCAGACACTGACCTACGGAGGCGCGATGTGGTGGGTGATCGGGCTCGGGTGCACCGGCGGTGGAGGAGACGGCTGCGCGCTCGACGCGGAGCCGACGCTGACGCTGGGGTACGGCGTCGGGGGGTACACGCCGATCCCCGATGGGGGTGAGTTCCCGCTGGTGCACGGCCCCCAGGGCGGGTACCACCTCGAGCTCGGGCTGCTCGCCACCGGGCTCGACGCGACGAACCTGGTGGTCGGCCACGTCGAGGGAACGCTGCACGGCGAGCCGTTCGCGAGCGCCGACCCGTGGCTCGACTTCCGGTGTGACGACGCGCTCGGCGGACTCGTGTCGTACGGCACCCGCCTGATCTACGACGCCCAGCCCTCGGCGCTCGACGGGCAGCCGACCGAGGTCACGGTCGAGGTGGCGGATCCGCGCGGGGGCACGCTCACCGGCGCCGCCGAGTTCACGATCCGCGACGACCCCTGATCGTGTTAAGCTGCGCCGCCGAGGGGGTTCCCATTTCGGAAGAAACGAGCAACGAAGGTGGCGGAACGGGTCGGGCGGTCGGTGCGGCCACCGGCGCGTTGGTGGCCGGGCCGCTGGCGCTCGCCGCCGGTGGGATCGGCGGGCTGATCGTGGGCGGGCTGGTGGCCTGGCTGCTGCTCCCGTCGTCGACGATCGAGGTCCCCCGGGCGCCCACGCCCGAGGAGCTCGCGGCGGCCTGTGCGGTCCCCGCGACCGCGGAGGCGGTCGACGAGCTCGGCACCGCGCAGACCAAGGTGGCGACGCTCGAGCGCGACGTGGCCACGAAGGAGCGCCGGGTCAAGGAGCTCGAGGAGGAGATGGCGAAGCGGTCCGAGCGCGGCAAGGAGTTCGTCGCCGAGCTCAACCGGGTGAAGGCCGAGCTCGCCACCGCGAAGGAGCAGCTCGTGGTCGCCGAGCAGGAGAAGGCCCAGCTGCTCGAGACCCTGCGGCTGACCACCGAGGAGCTCACGGTCACGAAGAACCAGCGCGACACCGCCCGCGAAGAGGCCCTGTTCAACCGGTGGAACGACTTCGTGGCCAACGCGCAGCTCGAGATCTGCGACAAGGGGAACCGGAAGAAGCTCGGGAACTGCCGCGAGGTGGTGCAGGCGACCGTGGGCAGCGAGAAGCGCCAGGGTCAGTTCTCGCACTGCATCCGCAGCGGCCAGGCGGCCCCGGTGGTGCAGGAGCGGGTCGACGACAAGGCGTCGCTGCCGGCGTTCGCCGAGATGATCGACGAGGAGCAGAAGCAGACCAAGGGCTGGATGGTGATCTTCTGTGATCCCACCCTCCCCGAGGCCCAGGACGCGCCGCTCGCGGCCGGTCGGCTGCCCCAATAGACCGCAAGATCCGCGAGGCGCTCGGCTCCGCGCACGCCGCGGCGGCCCCGATCACCGACGGGGCGCCGGCGAGCTACATCCCGGAGCTGGCGTCGGTCGACCCGGACCGGCTCGCCGCCGCGATCACCCTGGTCGACGGCCGCACGTTCACCGTGGGCCACGACGCGCACCGGTTCACGTTCCAGAGCTCGGCCAAGCTGCTGCTGCTGTGTGGGCTGCTGGAGGAGCGCGGACCGGCGGCGGTGTTCTCGGTGGTCGGCACCGAGCCCACCGGCGGGTCGTTCGCGAGCGTGGCCGAGCTCGAGTGGCGGGGGCCGAAGCCGGGCAACCCGCTGATCAACGCCGGGGCGATCGCGTTGTGCGCCCAGCTCGACGGCGACCTCGAGCACCGGCTCGGGTGGATCGAGGGGTGGGCCGAGCGGCTGTACGGCGTCAAGCCGACGATCAACCAGCGGGTGTGGGTGTCGGAGCGGCGCACCGGCCACCGGAACCGCGCGATCGCCCACGTGCTGAAGGGCGCGCAGCTCCTGCAGGGCGCGGTCGACGACACGCTCGAGGCGTACTTCGCGTTGTGCTCGGTCGAAGGCACCGTCAGCGAGGCCGCGCGCCTCACCGCGATCCTCGCGTCGGGCGGTCGGGGGCCGGACGGCGTGCGGCTGTTGTCGGCGGAGACCGCGAGCATCGTGGTGTCGCTGATGGCGACCTGCGGGATGTACGACGAATCCGGAGCGCACCTCGTCGCGACCGGATTGCCCGCGAAGAGTGGTGTGTCCGGGATCATCGTCGCGGTGGCCCCCGGTCGGGCCGGAATCTCCGTGTTCAGTCCGAGAATCAACGCGAAGGGGGGAAGTGTGCGCGGCCATGCCATGCTTCGGGCGTTGTCGGCCTCACTGGGGTGGCACTTCGCGCTGCCCGGCACGTAGCTTCTCCACGACCCACGCGTTACGGGCGGACGCCGTATTGTCGGTCCTCGGACCGCGTCCTGCGCACCGTTTGCGGTGGTCGGACTGCGTCCTGCGTATTGCTCGGAGTGAGGCCGGGATGAACCGGGTCGAAAAAGCCATTGAATCTGGGCGCTGTGCCATCGCGGTCGGCGGATCGCTGCTGCGTGACCCGGAGGTCATGCTCGCGCTGACCGAGCGGTCCACGCTGAACCCCATGGCCCTGGCGGGCCCGGCGGTAGCGCCGGTGTCGCCGGTGTCGGCCGACGGGGTGGCGCGCGCGATCGCACAACCCGGCGGCGTGCTCGTCGTGGTGGAGCCGGAAGGCGCCGCCGACGCGCAGGGACTCAAGCAGCTCGGCGACCTGATCTCGCGCGGTCGCCATCGACCCGACGTGATCGTCGTGTCGCGCAGCTACAACCCGTTCGCGTTCGGGACCGCCCTGTCGGGGCTGAAGGTCGCGCACGAGAAGGGCCGGGGCAAGGCGTTCCTGCAGGGGCTGCCGAGCAGTCGGCCGGTCGAAGCAGGTACCGACGGAGACGGGCAGCCCGTCGAGGTCGCGCCGCCGCCGAAGGCCCCGAAGAAGGACGACGGCGTCGCGGCGCCGCGGTTCTGCTTCGTCGGGCGCGACGAGGAGGTCGACGCGCTCGCCGCGTTGCTCGCCGAGCCGGGTCCGATCGTGGTGTCCGGCCCTCCGGGCGCGGGGCGCACCCAGGTGGTGGAGCACGCGCTGAAGAAGGCCGGGATCCGTCGGTTCCCCGACCTGTACCTCGGGTGGGGCTCGGCCGCCGACACGCTGCTCGCGCGCCTCGCGGCGATGGGCAAGGACGTGGGAGACGAGCGGCTGTGGGGCCTGCTCACCGGCGACCCCGCCGCGCGCCAGCCCCTCGCGCTGGTGCAGGCGGTGCAGGAGCTCGTGGCGAGCCCGGCGATGGCCGGCCGCGCGTGGGTCATCCACCACCTCGAGTACGGCCTCGGCCGCGAGAACGACTTCTTCCGTCGGTCGCGGTTCGAGATCCTCCTGATCGCGCTGCTCACCGGGACCGCCTCGTTCCCGATCGTGTTCCTGAGCACCCGCCAGCCGCACTTCCACCGGGAAGGCGAGGGCGCGAACCTGCGCCGGGTGGAGCTCGCAGGGATCAAGGGCCGGTTCTTCCACGAGATCTTCGACGCGCACAAGGCGCTCGAGTTCCCGCGCGAGAAGTTCGGCCCGATCTCCGACCGCCTGCACGGCCACCCGTTCGCCGCGCGGATGTTCGCGATCGCCACCCGGGTCCGCCAGGATGGCGCCGACCTGGTCGACGACCCGAAGTTCCTCGCCACCGAGTCGTTCAAGGAAATCGGCCCGCTCGAGAAGCACCTCGCCCGCCGGGTGGAGAAGGTGCCCGAGGCGCTGCGGATCGTGCTCGCGCGGCTCGCCCACCTCCGGTACCCGGTCGACGGGACCACCCTGGCGAACGAGCTCGGGGTGACCCGCAAGGATCGGCTCGAGCTGCTGTCGCTCGGGCTGCTCGACATGGTCGGGATCGAGGAGGACCGGAAGTACCGGGTCCACCCGCTCGTGCGCGCGCAGCTGTCGTGGCGCGAGGTGTCCGACTTCGACGTGTGCGAGAAGCTCGCCGACATGTTCGCGTCGCTGGCGTCGAAGGCCGAGGGCCTCGACAAGCTCGTGCTCGAGCAGGAGCAGGGTCGGTTCGCGCTCGCGGGCCGGAGCCTGAAGCTGCGCCCGCGCCTGCCGCTTCCGGACCACGACATGTGGCTCGAGGCGGTCACCGGCATGGTGCGCGCGAAGCAGCCCCGGCTCGATCTCGTCGAGCAGCGGCTCAACGAGTGCCTGAAGGCCGACCCGGCGAACTCCGACGCGTGGCTGCTCCGGCTCGAGCTGGTGCAGGCGATGTCGATGGCCGAAGGCCCGAACGCGGCGACCCGCCCGGCCGAGGCGATGGAGCCGGTGCTCGACGAGGCGATCGCGAAGGCGCCCGTGCCCGAGCTGTTCCAGCAGGTCGTGTCGTGGCTGCTCGGCCGGCGCCAGCGGGCGAAGGCGATCACGGTGCTCGAGAAGGGCCTCGAGATCTTCCCGAACGAGAGCCGGCTGCACACCCGCCTCGCGGCGGTGCTGCAGCGCCAGGGTCGGCGGAACGAGGCGATCGACCACCTGCGCAAGGCGATGGAGATCGACCCGATGCTGCCCGACAGCTACGGTCTGCTCGGCCTCGCCCGCCGCGACGAAGGTCTCGAGGCGCTGCCCGAGGCCGAGACGCTGCTGCGCGAGGCGGTGCGGCTCGCCCCGGACGATCCGGTGCAGCTGTCCCGGTTGGTCGATCTGCTGCTCGACCGGGCGCGGGTCGATCCGGACCACGCGTCCGCGCTCCGCGGCGAGGCCAAGGCCCTGCTCGAAGACGCGATCAAGGGCGACCGACGGGCGCCCGAGGCGTGCCTGCTGTTCGCCACGCTGGTGCGGGAGGAGGGCGGCGACCTGGAGCGGTCGTCGTGGCTGCTCGGCCAGGCGAAGAAGCTCACCGATCGCGGCCACGAGCGGGCGCGTCGGATCGTGGTCGAGCGCGCGATGATCGACCTCGCGAAGGGCGACCTCGACTCGGCCGAGAACGCGCTGCGTCAGCACATCGGGCGCGACCCGAGCCACGCGCGCGGGTTCGCCGCGCTCGGGCACGTGCTCGAGGCGCGGGAGCAGTTCATCCCGGCCCACGCCGAGTACCTCCGCGCGAAGGAGCGGACCTCGCAGAACGGGCTCGAGGCGATGTTCTACGACCAGCAGATCAAGCGGATCACCTCGGCGATCGAGGCCCAGGCCCAGGGGTTGTGGAACCCGTCGGCGGTGTCCGACGAGCCGCTGCCCCAGCCGGGCCCGCCGAGCCACCGGGTCCTCCGGCGGCGCGCCGGGGAAGGGGAGGTCGAGTCGATCGACGGCCCCGCGGCCGACGCGCCGGCGCCCGATGGCGGCGAAGACGTGAACCGCGCGCTCGCGGGCGACGCTCCGCCGGCCGAGGGCGACGGCTGGGCCGCGCCCGGTCCCCACGGCGACGACGAGGCGTACCCCGCCGCCGCCCCGGTCGAGCCCGCCGAAGAGCGGTAGCGAGCCGCGGGCGGGCATCTGCGCCGCCCGCGTGCTACGCACCACGTTCCCAGCGGAGGAACCGTGGCACACCCGTACGCACCGTCCGTCGACACGCTCGTCGCGCTGCTCCGCCACCGGGGCGCGTCTTCCCCCGACCGGGTCGGGTACACGTTCCTCACCCCGGCGGGCGGCGACTCCTCCGCGCTGACCGCGCACGACCGGACCTGGGGCCAGCTCGATCGCCGGGCGCGCGCGGTCGCCGCCGGGCTCGCCGCTGCCCGACCGTCGGTGCGCGGGGAGCGGGCGCTGATGATGTTCGACGAGGGCCTCGAGTACCTCGACGCGCTGTACGGCTGCATGTACGCCGACGTGCTCGCGGTGCCGGTGCACCCGCCCGACCCGCGCCGCCTCCAGCGCACGTTGCCCCGGCTGCTCACCGTGGCCAAGGACGCCGGCGTGGCCTTCGTGCTCACCACCCGGGCGCTGCGCGACGCGATCGGCCCGGCGCTGGGCGAGCTCGGCCCGGTCGAGTGGCTGTGCGTCGACGAGCTCGACGAGCGCGCCGCCGAGCGGTGGGTCGACCCGGGGGTGCGCGCCGACGACATCGCGTACCTCCAGTACACCTCGGGCTCGACCGCGACCCCGAAGGGCGTGATGGTCAGCCACCGGAACCTGCTGCACCAGCTGTCCGACTTCGACCTCGGGTACGACCACACCCCCGACTCGGTGATCGTGAGCTGGCTGCCGGCCACCCACGACCTGGGCCTGGTGTACGGCCGGTTCATGGCGCCGTTCATCGGGTGCCGGTGTGTGTTCCTGAGCCCCACCACGTTCATGCAGCGGCCGGCGCGGTGGATGGAGGTGATGTCGCGGTACCGCGGCACCCACAGCCCGTCGCCGAACTTCGGGTACGAGATCGCCGCGCGCAAGGTCGAAGACCCGGCCGCGCTCGACCTGTCGTCGGTGCGGGTGCTGCTGAACGGCGCCGAGCCGATCCGCCAGGAGTCGGAGGAGCTGTTCGTCGAGGTGTTCGCCCCGGCCGGGCTGCCGCGGTCGGCGGTGACCCACGCGATGGGCATGTCGGAGGCGACCGCGAAGATCATGACCGAGCCGCCGGACCGGTCCCCGCCGAAGTTCGCCCACATCGACGGCGCGGCGTACGAGCGGAACCAGGTGGTGCTGGTGCCGCGCGGCGCCCCGAACAGCCGCACCGTGGCGTCGAACGGGTTCACCTCGGGCGACACGGTGGTCGCGATCGTCGACCCCGACACCCTCGCGCGCCTGCCGGAGGGGCGGGTGGGCGAGATGTGGGTCAAGGGCGGCACCGTCGCCCAGGGGTACTTCCGGAACTCGGAGGCGACCGAGGCCACGTTCCGCGCGCGCACCTCCGACGGCGACGGCCCGTACCTGCGCACCGGCGACCTCGCGTTCGTGCTCGACCGCGAGGTGTACCTGTGCGGCCGGCTCAAGGACGTGATCATCATCCGCGGACAGAACCTGCACCCGCAGGACCTCGAGTGGACCGTGGCGTCGGCGCACCCCGCGCTGCGCCCGAACTGCGCCGCCGCGTTCGGCGTGCCGTCCGAGGCCGGTGAGCAGCTGGTGCTGGTGTCCGAGGTGTACGAAGAGCAGGCGCTCGAGCCCGAGGCCGTGTTCGGCGCGGTGCGGCAGGCGTTGTCCGAGCACGGGGTCGCCGCGCGCGCGATCGTGTTGCTGCCGGCCCGGGGGCTGCCGAAGACCAGCTCGGGCAAGATCCAGCGCACGCTCGCGCGCAAGTTGTTCCTCGGCGGCGCGCTGCCCACGCTGCACCGGTGGGACGCGAGCGCCGCGCTGGCCCCACCGCCCCCGCCGCAGGACCTGCTGGCGAAGGTGCTCGCCGCCACCGGGCGCCGGCGGGTCGCGGTGCTCGCCGACCACGTGCGCGACCTCGCGTCGGCGCTGCTGGGGGTGAGCGCCTCGGACATCGACACCGACCGGCCGTTCGGCGAGCTCGGCATCGACTCGGTGACCGCGGTGGAGATGGTCGAGCGGCTGGCACGTGAGCTGCGGCTCGACCTGCCCGGCACCATCCTGTTCGACTGGCCCACCATCGACCGGCTGTCGAAGCACCTGGTGGAGGACCGCCTGGGCGACGCCCGGCCGGCGCCCCCGAAGCCCGCCGCCGGCGCGCTGACCGCAGACCGGGTCGCCGCGATGAGCGACGCCGAGGTCGAGCTCGCCCTGCTGCAGGCGCTCGACGACGTGTAGCGGGATACCGGGGCCCGATGGTCCATTCGCAGTCCTCGGACCCCGTCGTGCGGGATCCCGCCCGCGCCCCCCGGCGCAGCAACCTCGCGCGCAGCGCGTACCACGCGCTGAACGCGGTGGTCGTGGTGGCGCTGGCCGACCTGCTCCTGCCCGACGCGCGGTGGCGGGTGGCGATCTCCGGCGTCGGGCTCGCCGCCGCGTGGTCGATGGAGGTCGCCCGGCGGCTCGATCCCCGGGTCAACGCCCGGCTGATGACGCTGTTCCGCCAGGTCGCCCACCCACACGAGGTCGACCACGTGAACAGCGCCACCTGGTACACCACCGCGATCTTCCTGCTGTCGGTGGTGCCGCCGCTGTGGGCCGGCGTCGCCGGGCTGTTGGTCCTCGGGTTCGGCGACCCGCTCGCCGGCATCGTGGGCCGCGCGTGGGGGCGGCACCGGTTCGCCGACGGCCGATCGGTCGAGGGGTCGACCGCGTTCGTGGCCGGCGGGTTCGCGGTGGCCTGGGGCTGGCTCACGTTCGCGCACCCCGAGGTCGCCCACCCCGGGTGGGCCGCGCTCGCGGCCGCGGTCGGCGGCGCTGCGGGCGAGCTGTTCTCCCGGCGGGTCGACGACAACCTGCTGATCCCGTTGGCGGCCTCCGCGTCCGCGTGGCTGGTCAGCGGGTGGTGATGAACTCGGGCGCGCTGCCGCTCACCAGCGACAACTTGCCCGACGCGTAGCCCTGGATCGTCACCATCATGTCCATCCGCGACGCCGCGCGGCTGTCGAACGTGCGCGCGGCGGGGAGCGCGGGGGCCGGCGGGAAGCTGATCTCGTTCAGGCGCACGTGGATCGACCCGCAGTCGTTGAACAGGCGGGACAACACGTTGAACACCTCGCGTGAGTCGGCGTGCAGGGACTCGTGCACCGCCTTCGACTTCAGCTGCTCGGTGACCCAGGTGGCGGGCCGCAGCCCGAGCGCGGCCCCGAGGGACGCCGCGAGCGGGAACTCGCAGAACCCGACGTACCGGATCGCGTTCTCCGCGTCGACCCAGGTGCACGACACACACGGCGTCGCCGCCGGCACGATCTTCGGGCCGGGCTTGATGGTCACCGGGACGTGCACCAGCTGCTCGAACAGCTTGGTCAGCGTCTTGGCGTCGAACTTCGTCGCGACCGACGCGACCGGCGCCACGTCGTGCGCCACGACCTTGCCCGCCGGCTTCAGCCCGGCGGCGGTCATCACGTGCCGCATGTCCTCGGCACCGAACGGCTTGGTCAGCAAGAACAGCGCGCCGGTGGTGGTGGCTCGCGCCCGCATCGACGGGGTGGACTCCGAGGTGATGAACCCGAAGCTCACCTTGTTCCCACGCTCCCGCAGCGCGGCCAGCAGCTCGATGCCGTTCATCACCGGCATGTTCCAGTCGGACAACACCAGGTCGGGATTGTAGGACGAGAGCTTGTCGAGCGCGTCTTGCCCGTTCTCGGCCTCGATCACCTGACCCACATCGTAGCCCGCCTGCCGCAGGGTCCGTCGGACGAGTTGCCGCATCACCCGACTGTCATCCACGAGCAGGATGTCCATCCTGACCTCCCGGGGTCCCCTTCGGCACACGGGTCGCAGACTCGGGTTGCGCGCGGTTTCATTCGCGCCGGGCAGCTCAACCCGTCCCTCGGCGCGGCCGAGAGGGGAGGAGAGGCTGTCCGCGCTGCGGGAGCCGTTCCCCTGAAGCTCTCCGCGCGGCGGAGGCCACATCTCTCCGAGGGGTCCATGCGGTTCTGTCTGTACCTCGCCCACGAGGGCCTGTTGACCGAACGTCAGGCGCTGCAGGTGCTGTCGACCATCGTGTCCGAGACCCCGCCGCTCGGTCGGCTGGTGGTCAAGGACCGGATGATGACCATCGCGCAGCTCCGCCAGCTGCTGTCGCGTCAGGTGGAGGTGCACAAGCCGCTCGGCATGTTGGCGGTGGCCGAGGGGTACCTCACCGACGACCAGCTCAACCGGCTGCTGCGGCGCCAGCAGGACCTGACCCCGAAGTCGATCGACGTGCTCGAGCGGCTCGGGTTCCTCGACCCCGAGGCGCTGCGCAGCGCCCACCGCAACTTCGTCACCCGCGAAGGCTGAACCACCATGTCCGTCGCCCAGCTGCTCGCCGAGATGACCGCGCTGCTCGCCCACGCGAGCCCGGCCGTGCTCCGCGAGGCCGCAGGCCGGCTCCGCGCGGCGGTGCCGCCCGACAACATCGACCTCGCGGCGATGGCCGAGGGCATCGTGTGTGTCCTCGAGATCTACGGGGACGACACGGACCGGGAGCTGCTGGTCACCCAGCTGCAGGGCGACCTGTCGTCGATCGCGTACCTGTTGACGCAGGCCCGCGGGGGCCGCGGCGGTCGTCCGAGCGGGGGCGACG
>JBEBJC010000485.1:0-6330 GCA_040080105.1 Myxococcota bacterium | reverse complement strand
GGACCCAGCCTCGAACACAGCAATCAGTCCGCGTTCTTGAAGAACGTCGGGATGTCGTAGTCCTCGTAGATCGGGTCGATGCCGGAGTGCAGCTCGCGCCCGCGGCCCGCCCGGGCCGGGGCGGTGTTCCGCACCACGCGTTCGTTCACCCGGCGCTCGATCGACTGGGGCTGCAGCATCTGGCGCGTCTCCTCGAAGCCGGTCGCGATCACCGTGACCCGCGCCTCGTCTTGCATGGTCTCGTCGATCACCCAACCCCAGATCACCTCGGCGTCCTCGTGCGCCTCTTCCTGGATCAGGGTGCTGGCCTCGTGGATCTCGTACATCGTGAGGTTGCTGTTGCCGGTGATGTTGATCAACACGCTGGTCGCGCCCACGATCGACACGTCGTCGAGCAGGGGGCTGCCGATCGCGCGCTGCGCCGCCTCGACGGTCTTGTGCTCGCCCGACGCCTGGCCCACGCCCATCAACGCCATTCCCTTGCCGCCCATCGTGGTCCGCACGTCGGCGAAGTCCACGTTGACCATGCCCTGGAAGTTGATGAGGTCACTCACGCCCTTCACGGCCTGCAGCAACACCTCGTCGGCCATCCGGAACGCCTCCTTCATCGAGGTGCGCTCCGACGCCATCGCCACCAGGCGCTGGTTCGGGATGGTGATCAGCGTGTCGGTCGCGGCCTTCATCGACTCGATCCCCTCCTCGGCCTGGCGCCGGCGGCGCTTGCCCTCGAAGAAGAACGGACGGGTGACCACGGCCACGGTCAGCGCGCCGCACTCACGCGCCACCTGCGCGATGATCGGAGCCGCCCCGGTGCCGGTGCCGCCGCCCATGCCCGCGGTCACGAACACCATGTCGGCGCCCACCACGAGCTCCGCGATCCGGTCGCGGTCCTCGAGCGCCGCCTCCCGGCCGACCTCGGGGTTCGCGCCGGCGCCGAGGCCCTTGGTCAGCTGCTGGCCGAGCTGGAACCGACGCGACGCCAACGAGCGCCGCAGGTCCTGCGCGTCGGTGTTCATCGCGATGAACTCAACCCCGGCGAGGCCCGCCGAGATCATCGTGTTGACGGCGTTACCGCCGCCGCCGCCGACGCCGATCACCTTGATGCGCGCGCCGGTGGGGATCTCCTCCTCTTCGACGATCTCGATCATGACTGCCTCCGCGATTCCCTGAAGGATGGATGGGATGAGGTGGGAAGGGGCTCAGCCGCCGTGGACGGCGACCAGTGGGGCAAGAGCGGTCATCCCCTGCGGGTCGGGACGCCCGCCGGAGAGAGGACCGCCGACCAACACAGTTGGGGGCTGTGTCGGTGGGTGTGGGGGTTCGGACCCCAACGGGCTGACGATCGCGACGCTGGCCGGAGCCAGGTCGACGAACACGGGAAGATCGAGCGACACGCCGTCGGCGAGCAACGCGCCGAGGCGGTCGAGCTGCGGCTCGAGCTCGTGTGGACCGAAGCCGAGCCGCGCGCGGTCGGTGACGACCACGAACCCGGTGGTCCGGTCGAACGAGACCTCGGACACGCGCGCGCGGGGCACCAGCTGGCGCGCGTCGAGGCCGTCGATCAGCGCGAGCGCGTGCCGCCGGGCCACCCGCGCCAGGTCGGGGTGCAGCTCGCCGAGGTCGGCGCCGAACCCCACCAGGTGCGGGAAGTCGAGCTCGTCGACCCGAGCGGGCAAGAACGGCTCGCCGGACGCGTCGACGTACACCAGGCCCTCGGGCGTGTGCAGCACGGCCACCGGCACGTGCTCCTCCACCGTGACCCGCAGCGTGTCGGGCCACGCGAACGCCACATCCGCGCGGACCACCCACGGGTGGCGCTCCACCGCCCGCGCGACCGCGCCGGGCCGCACACCCCACACGGTGGTGCCGTTCGGCACGTCGGCCAGGTGGCGCAGCTCGGCCGAGGTCGCGTGGGCCGCGCCGACGAACTCCACGTGCTCCACCAGCCACAGATCGGGCCGCGCAGCCCACACGGCGGCGCCACCGGCGAACCCCGCGAGCGGGATCACCAGGAACGCACGACCCACGGCCCACGCCGCGGTCTTGACCGATTCGAGCTTCATTGCCGCAGACCGAAGGTCGAGGACCAACAAAGGGGTTTCTGGGGGGCGCTGCCTCGGAGGGGAGGCGGCTGGGGAGGTGCAGGCGGAGCTGCGAGGGAGGAGACAGGACGAGGTCCGAGCGGGCGCTCGGACGGGAGGTATGAACGTTGTAGCCGAACCCACCCGACGAATCAAGGCCCCGTCGGCACCTCAGCGCACGAACGCGACCACGACCACCTCGTCAGCCGAGCCACTTGATGCGCGAGCCGAAGTCGTCGCCCTGCACCGCGTTCACCCGGTCGAGCGCGGACCGGTGCAGCAGCTGCAGGTCCGCCGCGGTCCCCTCCCCCAGGTTCACCAGCAGCTCCGGCGCCGCCGGCGGGATGGCGACGTGCCGCAGCCGCACCATCGTGAGCCGGGCGGAGCGGAGCGCGGGCCGCACCGGGGCCCGCTTCGGCCCCTCGTACCACGAGCCACACGGCACCGGCCGCTGCTTCGCCCACCCGTCGCGCACCTTGCGCTCGATCTGCGCCACGTCCCCCTCGGCCAGCCGCAGCCGCACCGAGGTGACGAACGGACGCTTGGCCCGCGCCTCGTCGAGCTCGACCTCGACCGGCTTGCCGCGGCGCACCACCGTGACCGACTCGACCAGGCCGTCCCACCCGTCGTCGTTCAGCACCGACCCGCCGACCGTGCCCGGAACGCACACGAACGGCTCGAGCCCGGTCCGACCGGCGCGGGTGGCGGCCCCGACCAACGCCGGCATCGGGAACGCGGCGCCCACGGTCCAATCCTCGTCGAGCGCGCAGAACCCGGTGCCGAGCCGCACCACCGCGCCGTCGATCGGACCGTCGCGGAACACCACCCGGCTGCACGCGCCCACCAGGTGCAGCTTCCAATCGGCGGCGCGGCAGTCCGAGATCACCTCGGCCAGGCCGGCGAAGTCGTGCGCCACCACCCACGCGCCACACGGCCCGCCGGTCCGCAGCGGCGTGTGCCGCGCCAGCGGCTCTCCCACCCGCACCGACAGCCGACCCTCGGCCCCGCGGACCCCCGTGACCGTCATCCGGCCCACTTCTCGTTCAGGTCGCGCACCACCTGGTTCACGTTGCCCGCCCCGAGGGAGACCACCACGTCGCCGGGGCGGGCCAGCGCATCCAGCTGGGCCACCGCGTCGTCGAGGCTCGCGGCCACGTGCACCCCGCGGTGCCCGCGGTCGCGCAGGTCCGAGCCGACCCGCTCCGCGTCGACGCCCGGGATCGGGTCCTCCCCGGCCGCGTACACCGGGCACACCACCACCTGTGACGCGCGGTTGAATGCCGAGCAGAACTCGGGCCACAGGTCGCGCAGCCGGGTGTACCGGTGCGGCTGGAACACCGCGACGATCCGCCGCTCGGGGAACGCCGACTCCGCCGCCGCCAGCGTGGCCTCGATCTCCACCGGGTGGTGACCGTAGTCGTCGACCAGCAGCACCCCGCGCGGCTCGCCCACCACGGTGAACCGCCGCTGCACCCCGCCGAACCCCTCGAGCCCGGCCTGGATGCGCTCGAACGGGATCGACAGCTCGAGCGCGGCCGCGATCGCGCCGGTGGCGTTCTGCACGTTGTGCTTGCCCGGCACCCCGAGCCGGACCTCCCCCAGCGCGGCCTCACCCCGCCACATCGTGAACGTGGTCTCCATCCCGCGGAACTGGAGCCCGGTGGCGCGGTACTCCGCCTGCCGCGCGAACCCGTAGGTCACGACCCGCCGGCGGATCTGCGGGATCAGCGCCTGCACCCGCGGGTGATCGAGGCACAGGACCGCGAACCCGTAGAACGGGACCCGGTTCGCGAACTCGGCGAACGCGCGCTCGAGGTTCTCGATCGTGCCGTGGTGGTCGAGGTGCTCCGGGTCGATGTTCGTGACCAGGGTCACGGTGGGGGCGAGGAAGGTGAACGTGCCGTCGGACTCGTCGGCCTCGGCGACCAGGTACTCGCCGGCGCCGAGCTTCGCGTTCGTCCCGCCCAGGCTGTCGACCTTCCCCCCGATCACCACGGTGGGGTCGAGGCCCCCGGCCGCGAGGCACGACGCGAGCATCGTGGTGGTGGTGGTCTTTCCGTGGGTCCCGGCGACGGCCAGGCCGTACTTCAGCCGCATCAGCTCGGCCAACATCTCGGCCCGCCGGATCACCGGGATCGACAGCCCGTGCGCGGCGCGGATCTCGGCGTTCTCCGACCGCACGGCGGACGAGATCACCACCACGTCGGCCTCGCCCACGTTCGACGGATCGTGCCCGAGGTGGATGATCGCGCCGAGCTGGCGCAGCCGACCGAGCGTCGGCGACTCCTTCAGGTCGGAGCCGCTCACCCGGAACCCGAGCGTGAGCAGGACCTCCGCCAGGCCGCTCATCCCGATGCCGCCGATGCCGACGAAGTGGATCGACCGGACCTTCCCTCGAAACATCGGCTATGCCCCCGTGGCCACGGTGGAGCGCGACAGGGTCGGGCGGGGCTCCGGCGCCTGGCCGGGGCCGAGCCCGATCCGGAGCAACAGCCCGACACACGCGGTGTGCACCATCACCGCCGACGCTCCGTACGACAGGAACGGCAGCACCAACCCCTTCGCGGGCAGCAGGCCGCCGACCACCCCGAGGTTGATCAGGGCCTGGCTGCCGAACATCGCGGCGATGCCGATCCCGGCCAGCATCCCGAACAGATCGCCCGCGCGTGACGCGATGGTGGCAGACCGCCACACGAGCAGCAGCTCGAGCACGACCACCGCGATCCACCCGACGGCGCCGAGCTCTTCGCCGATCACGGCCGAGATGAAGTCGGTGTGAGGCTCGGGCAGGAGCCCCCGCTGCGCGACGCCGCTCGCGATGCCGGTGCCGAACGCGCCCCCGGTGGCGAGCGCGATCCACCCCTGCACGACCTGGTACCCGTCGCCGGTGCGGTCGGCGAACGGGTCGAGGAACGAGGCGAGGCGCCGCATCCGGTACGGCTCGATCAACACCAGGAACCCGAGCAGCCCGCCGACGGCCACGGCGCCGCCGAGCACCCACCGCCACTTGAGGCCGGCGACGAACAACAACGTCCCGGCGAGGCCGAGCAGGATCGCGGTCGTTCCGAAGTCGCGCTGGAAGATCACCAACACCACCATCGGCAGCAGCAGCCCGAGCCCAGGGATGCCCACTCCGACCACGTCCGACATCCGCCCGCGGTTGTTCGCGAGGTAGTCGGACAACACCAGCACCAACGACAGCCGCGCGATCTCGGACGGCTGGAGGTGCGCCGGTCCGATCTCGATCCACCGGGTCGCGCCCTTGGCGGTGTGGCCGAGCGGGGTCATCACCAACACCAACAACACCAGCGTGATCAGGTACAGCGGCCACGCGAAGCGCCGAATCCGGCCGTACGGGGACCACAGGGCAGCTGCACCCAGCGCACCGCCGACGGTGAGGCCCGCGAGCTGCCGCCACACGTAGTGGTACGAGTCGCCGTACCCGCTGTCGGCCGCGCTCGAGCTGGCCGACAAGATCATCACGAGGCCGGTGGCGGCGAGCGCGATCACCACGCCGAGCAGCCCGTAGTCGAACGACCCGGGCGGCGCCGGGTCACTCGTCACCGTGGGCCGGGTGGTGGTGCGATCGTCGACGGTGACCTCGGTCATCACGTTGCCTCCCGCGCGAGCGACGCGAACACGTCGCCCCGGTGCTCGAAGTCGCGGAACTCGTCGAAGCTCGCGCAGCCTGGAGACAGCAATACCGCGTCTCCGGCGCGGGCACACCCGGCCGCGATCCGCACCGCGTCGGCCAGACTCGGCGCGAGCGTCGCGGTGATCCCCGCCGCCGCGAGCTCGCGCGCGATCAGGGGCCCGTCCTGGCCGAACGCGATCACCGCCCGGTGGCGCTCCAGCGCCTGCCCGAGCACGCCGAACCCGAGCGACCCGTCGGGGAACGGCTTGCCCTGACCGCCGAGCAGGACCACCGCCGGCCGATCGATTCCGCTGATGCCGACGCGGGCCGCGTCGAGGTTCGTGGCCTTGCTGTCGTCGATCCACGTCACCCCTTCGCGGTCGGCCACCACCTGCATCCGGTGCGCGAGCGCCTCGAGCCCGGGGAGGCCGGCCGCGACCCGCGCCGGATCCGCGCCGAAGGCGACGCACAACAGGGCGGCGGTCGCGGCGTTGTCGAGGTTGTGCTCGCCGGGGACGGTGAACCCGTCGAGGGACATCCGGGCGGACCGAGAACTCCCCCTCACCCCGGCCCTCTCCCCCGATGCGGGGGAGAGGGGGAAAACGTGCTTCACCC
>JBEBJC010000484.1:0-6335 GCA_040080105.1 Myxococcota bacterium | reverse complement strand
CGACCCGACCACCCACGCCACCAGCGCCCCGCCACGCACCCCGGCCACCGCCTGGACCACGCCGGGCACCCCGCGCAGCGCCACCTCGACCTCCCCGAGCTCGATGCGGAACCCGCGCACCTTCACCTGGTGGTCGGCGCGGCCGAGGTACACCAGCGACCCGTCGGGGCTCCACCGGACCCGGTCGCCGGTGCGGTACGCCCGGGCGCCGGGGGGGCCGAACGGGTCGGGCACGTAGCGCTCGGCGGTGAGCGCCGGCCGCCCGTGGTACCCGCGCGACTGCCCGTCGCCGGCGAGCCACAGCTCGCCCACCGCGCCCGCCGGCAGCAGCTCGCCCGCCGGGTCGACCACGTACGCGCGGGTCCCCGGCAGCGGCCGCCCGATCGGGGGGAGCTGCACGCCCGGCCCGACCTCGGCGGCGGTCGAGTAGGTGGTGTCCTCCGACGGGCCGTACAGGTTCACCACCCGGCCCACCCCGGCGGCGTACAGCGCGTCGACCAGGGCTGCGGGAAGCGCCTCGCCGGCGAGGTTCACCGTGCGCACCCCGGGCGGTAGCCCGAGCTTCAAGAGCTCGATCCCGGCCGACGGCACGGTGTTCACCAGCCGCACCGCGTCGCGCGCGGGCAGCTCGGGCAACGCGAGCGCGTCCCGCGCGACGATCGCGGTCCCGCCGGTGCACAACGGCGCGAACAGCTCGAACACCGACAGGTCGAACGCGAGCGAGGTGGCGGCGAGCACACCGGACAGCTCCTCGGCGTCGTAGGTGCGCTCCGCCCAGTCGAGCCGGGCCACCGCGGCGCGGTGCTCGATCGCCACCGCCTTCGGGCGCCCGGTGGAGCCCGAGGTGTAGATCAGGTAGGCCAGATCGGTCTCCTCTGGCGAGGTGACCACCGCGCTCGCTCCGTCGTCCTCGTCGACGGGGACCAGGGTAGCGGCGGCCGCCGGGACGACCTCGGCCTGGCCGGACTCGACCAGCACCGCGATCGGCGCGGAGTCGTCGACCACGAACCCGAGCCGCTGCCGGGGGTAGGCGGGGTCGAGCGGCACGTACGCCGCGCCGCTCTTCAGCGCGCCCAGCACCGCCGGGACCAGCCACGGGCCGCGCGGGACCGCCACCCCCACGAACGTCCCGGGGCGGGCCCCGCGCGCGGCGAGCCGAGCCGCCAACCGATCACTGGCGGCGTCGAGCTCGGCGTAGGTCCACCGCTGGTCGTGTGCGATCACCGCGACGGCGTCGGGGGTGCGCGCGACCTGGGCGCGGAACCGGTCCACCAGCGTGTCGCGGGTCGCGGGCAGCGACGCCCCGCGCCCGAGCTCCAGCAGCGCCGCCCGCTCGTCCGGCGCGAGCAGCGGCAGCCGGCTCACCGGGGTCGACGGCTGGTCGAGCGCGGCCGACACCAGCCGCTCGAGCTGGCGGCCGAGCGCGGCGATCGACCGCGGGTCGAACAGGTCGGTCGCGTACTCGAACGCGGCCGCGTCGTCGCCCACGAACAGCGACAGGTCGAACTTCGCGGTCGCGGTGGGCGCGGCGACCTCGCGCAGCTCGAGCTCGCCGAGCCGCGCGGTCGGCGCGCTCGGCGCGTGGGCGAACAGCACCTGGAACAGCGGGGTGCGGCTCGGGTCGCGCGCCGGCTGCACCCCCTCGACCACCCGCTCGAACGGCACCTCGGCGTGGGCGAACGCCGCCAGGACCTCGTCGCGCACCCGCGCCACCACCCCGTGGAACCCCGGCTCCCCGCCGAGGTCGACCCGGGTGACCACCGTGTTCACGAACAGGCCGATCAACGGCTCGAGCTCGGCCCGGCCGCGGTTCGCGACCGGCGTCCCCACCGCCAGGTCGGTCGCGCCGGACCACCGGTGCAGCAGAACCTCGAACGCGGCCAGCCACACCACGAACCGGGTCGCGCCCGCCGCCTCGGCGAACGCCGCGACCCGCGCGGTCAGCGCCGGGGGGAGCGGGTGCACGAGCACCGCGCCCCGCCCGGACCGCGACGGCGGGCGCGGGTGGTCGGTCGGCAGCGGGATCGGCTCGACCTCGCGCAGGTGCTGCTGCCAGTACCGCAGGTCCTCCCCGGACGGGTCGACGGTCGCGCGCTGCCAGCGGGCCCAGTCGCGGTACCGGATCGGCAGTGGAGGGAACTGCGGGACGGTCCCAGCCACCCGCGCGCGGTACGCGAGGTCGAGGTCCGTCCGCAGCACCTCGAGGGACCCGCCGTCGGCCATCGCGTGGTGCACCGTGATCGACAGCAGGTGGTCACGCTCCCCCAGCGCCACTCCCAGCACCCGCACCGGCGGGTCGACCGCGAGGTCGAACGGCTGGCGGGCGTGCGCCGCCAGCTCGTCGAGCGCGGCCTGCAGCGGCTCGGCCTCGGCCGAGGGGTCGAGCCACACGATCGGCGCCGGTCCCGTCGGCGGGTCGATGTGTTGCTCCGGCGGTCCGCCGTCGGCGACGAGCCTCGTGCGCAGCACCTCGTGCCGCTCCACCACGTCGCCCAGCGCCGCCGCCAGCGCCGCCCGGTCGAGCGGCCCGCCGAGGCGGACCGCGATCGGCAGGTTGTACACCGACTGGCCCGGCTCGAGCCGGTCGAGGAACCACAGCCGCTCCTGCGCGAACGACAGCGGCGCAGGCCCGTCGTCGGGAGCTCGCGGGATCGGGGCCGCCGCCTCGGGCGCCGCGCCGAGCCGCGCCGCAACCGCCGCCACCGTGGGCGACTCGAACAGCGCGCGCACCGGCAGCTCCACGCCCAGGCCATCGCGGATCCGCGACACGACCCGCACCGCCAGCAGCGAGTGCCCACCGAGCGCGAAGAAGTCGTCGGTCACCCCGATCGCGGCGACGCCGAGCACGTCGGACCAGATCCGCGCCACCGCGGCCTCGGTCTCGTTCCGGGGCGCGATCGAACCCGACGGCGCGAGGTCGAGCTCGGGCAGGCGGGCGCGGTCGACCTTTCCGTTCGCGGTGAGCGGGAGGGAGTCGAGCGCGGCGATCCGCGCCGGCACCATCACCTCGGGCAGCCGAGCCGCCACCGTTGCCCGCGCCGCGTCGACGTCGACCGCGTCGCCCGCGACCCACGCCACCAGCCGGCCGTCGCGCACCGCCGCCACCGCGCCGCGCACCCCGGGGTGGGCCCGCAGCGCCGCCTCGACCTCCCCGAGCTCGATCCGGAACCCGCGCAGCTTCACCTGGTGGTCGGCCCGCCCGAGGAACGCGAGCGCGCCGTCGGACCGCCAGCGCACGAGGTCGCCGGTGCGGTACATCCGCTCGCCTCCCCGATCGGGCACGAACTTCTCGGCGGTGAGCGCCGGCTGCCGGTGGTACCCGCGCGAAAGCCCGGCGCCGGACAGCCACAGCTCGCCCACCACCCCGCGCGGGACCAACCGCCCGCGGGCGTCGACCACCAGCGCCCGGGTGCCGGGCAGCGGCCGACCGATCGACGGCGGGCTCCCCTCGTTCCGCGGCACGTCGCCGGCGGTCGAGTACGTGGTGTCCTCGGACGGGCCGTACAGGTTCACCACCCGGGCGACCCCCGCGGCGTACAGCTGATCGACCAGCGCCGCCGGCAGCGCCTCCCCCGCGAGGTTCACCGTGCGCACCGACCGCGGGAGCCCGAGCCGCACGAGCTCGGTCGCCGCCGACGGCACGGTGTTCACCAGGCGCACCCGATCGCGCGCCGGCAGCTCCGGCAGCGCGAGCGCGTCGCGCGCCACGATCACCGCCCCGCCGGTGCACAGGGGCGCGAACAGCTCGAACACCGACAGGTCGAACGCGAGCGACGTCGCCGCCAGCACCCCGGCCAGCTCGTGCCCCGAGTACGCGCCGGCAGCCCACTCCACCCGCGCCACCGCGCTCCGGTGGGCGATCTCGACCGCCTTGGGCCGGCCGGTCGAGCCCGAGGTGTAGATCAGGTAGGCCAGGTCGTCGGGGCCCGGCGCGACCGGCTCGGCCTCGGGCCCGCCGTCCTCCACGCACCAGATCGGGCAGCCCGGCGGCAGCGACCCGGCGAGGGCGCGCTCGGTGAGGATCACCACCGGCTCGGAGTCCTCGACCATCCACGCCAGCCGCTGGGCCGGGTACGCCGGGTCGAGCGGCACGTACGCGGCGCCCGACTTCAGCGCCGCGAGCACCGCCGGGACCAGCGCCGGGCCGCGCGACACCGCGATCCCCACGAACGTCCCCGGCCGAGCGCCGGCAGCGGCGAGGTGGCGCGCCCACCGGTCGCTGGTGGCGTCGAGCGCGGCGTAGGTCGACTCCTCAGCGCCCGTCACGACCGCGACCGCGTCGGGGGTGCGCGCCGCCTGCGCCCGCACCCGGTCCACCAGGGTGGCGCGCGAGGCGGGCAGGGCCGGACCGGCGCCGAGCGCGAGCAGCTCCGCGCGGTCCTGGTCCGACAGCAGCGGGGCCTCGCCGAGCGGCCGGTCCGGGTGGTCGAGCAGCGCGCGCAGCAAGGTGACGAACTGGGCCGCGAGCCGCTCGATCGCCGCGCGGTCGAACAGCGCGGTCGCGTACTCGAGCGCCGCCGCGCCGGTCGGGTCGATCGACAGCGACAGATCGAACTTCGCGGTGTGCGACGGGGCCCGGTGCGCCTCGACCTCGAGGCCGACGAAGCTCGGCGGCGTCTCCGGCACGTTCATCGTGAACAGCACCTGGAACAGCGGCGTGCGACTCGGGTCGCGCGCCGGCTGCGCCACCTCGACCACCTTGTCGAACGGCACGTCCTGGTGTGCCCACGCCCCGAACACCGCCGCCCGCACTCGGGCGAGGATCGAGAACAGCGACGGATCCCCGGACAGGTCGGCGCGCACCGCCACGGTGTTCACGAAGCAGCCGACGGTGCCCTCGACCTCGGGCCGGACCCGGCCGGCCACGGTGGTGCCCACACACAGGTCGGTCTGCCCGGTCACCCGGTGCAGCAGCGACGCGAACACCGCGAACAGCACGAGGTACGGCGTGGAGCCGGTGCGGGTGCACAGCGCCTTCAGCCGCCCGACCAGCTCGTCGGGCACCTCGAACCCCAGGGTCGCGCCGTCACTCGCCCGGGTCGGCGCGCGCGGCCGATCGGTGGGCAGCTCGAGCGCGGGCACGCCGCGCAGCGCCTCGGCCCACCACGCCAGGTCGGCGGTGAGCCGCGGCTCGAGCTCCGCGCGCTCCCACGCCGCGTGGTCCGAGTACGGCGTCGGGGCAGGCCCTAGGGCCGCGCCCCCGTAGGCCGCGGCCAGCTCGCGCAGCACGATCCCGGTCGACCAGCCGTCGGTCGCGATGTGGTGCACGGTCCACGCGAGCACGTGGTCCTGCGGGCCGTTCGACCACAGCCGGAGCCGGAACACCGGCCCGCGCAACAGGTCGAACGGGCGGGCGACCTCGGCCCCCACCGCCTCCGGGAGGTCGCCGGCCGACTCGACCTGCAGGTGGACCGGCTCGGGCGGAGCCACCTCCACCTCCGGGGCGCCGTCGCGCTCGGGGAACGAGCTCCGCAGGGCCTCGTGCCGCGCGAGCACCTGCCCGAGCGCCGCCTCGAGCCGAGGCAGGTCGAGCGGGCCGCGCAGGCGGAGCACCACCGGCACGTGGTAGCTCGTGTCGCCCGGGGTGAGCCGGTCGAGGAACCACAGCCGGCGCTGCGCGAACGACAGCTCGCGCGCGGGCGGGGGCTCGACCGGGGGGGGCTCGAGCGGCTCGGCCTTCTCCCCGGTCAGCACCTCCGCCAGCCGGGCGATGGTCGGCGCGTCGAACAGGTCACCCAGCGCCACCCGCTGGCCGAGGTCGCGGCCGATCCGCGACACCACCTGCACCGCGAGCAACGAGTGGCCGCCGACCGCGAAGAAGTCGTCGTGGACGCCGACGAACGGCCGCTGCAGGACCTCCTGCCAGATCGCCACCAGCGCCGCCTCGGTGGGGGTCCGCGGCCCGGCGATCGCAGTCGCGCGGGGGGCGGAGGGCTCGGGCAGCGCGCCGCGATCGAGCTTGCCGTTCGGGCTCAGCGGGAACACGTCCACCGGGACCAGATCGGCCGGGACCATGTAGTCCGGCAGCCGGGACGCGAGGAACGCGCGGGCGGCGCCGAGGTCCACCCCGTCGCCCACGACCCACGCCAGCAGACGGTCGCCGCGCACCGCCGCCGCCGCTTCACGCACGCCGGGGACCGCGCCGAGGACGGCCTCGATCTCCCCGAGCTCGATCCGGTTCCCGCGCAGCTTGACCTGGTGGTCGAGCCGCCCGAGGTACTCGATCACCCCGTCGGGGTGGACCCGCGCCCGGTCGCCGGTGCGGTACAGCACCCCGCCGGTCGACAGCGGATCGGGGACGAACCGGTCGGCGGTGAGGTCGGCGCGGTCCCCGG
>JBEBJC010000483.1:0-6341 GCA_040080105.1 Myxococcota bacterium | reverse complement strand
ACCTGTGGGTGGGCACCGGCAAGGAGTGGTACGTCGACCTGCTGTACGTGAACCAGCGGGACGGCACGTTCGCGAGCGTGGCGATGCCGTCGCTCGTGGGGAACCCGGCGCGCGGTTCGGCGACGGCCGACTACGACGGCGACGGCGCGGTCGACCTGTACGTGTGGAACCTCGGCGTCGACTCCCGCCTGTACGTCAACGCCCCGCGCGAAGACCACCACTGGCTCGAGCTCAAGCTGGTGGGGGCAGGGAGCAACACCGAGGCGATCGGGGCGGTGGCGCGGGTCGTGGCCGACGCCACCTCGCAGCTGCGCCGGGTGTCCGGAGGAGACGGCGCGCACAGCCAGAGCTCGTCGATCCTGCACTTTGGCCTCGGCCAGGACTCGGGTCCGGTGCGGGTGGAGATCACCTGGCCCGGCGGCGCGACCCAGACGGTCGCCGACGTGCCGATCGACAGGCTCGTGCGGATCGACGCCACCGGCGTGGTGCCCGACCGGCTGGTCGACCCGGTCGCCACCTGGTCGGCGGGCACGCTCACCGTGACCACCCGCAGCGCCTACGGCGGGCGGACCGGGCTGCGCACCCCGTTCGGGCCGCTCGTGTGGGACCCGGAGTCCCTGTCGTTCACCGCTGGGTTCGCGGTGACCGAGCCTCCGACGGCGGTGCAGATTACGAGCGCCCTCGGGCTGGTGTTCGAGATCCCCGTGGATGCGGTACCCTAGCCCGGCCGCGCGAGGTGGACGATGGTGGTGTGGTGGCTCTCGATCGCGTGTCGACCCGAGCCGGAGGTGGTGGACACCGCGTCGCCGCCGGCGCCTCCGCCGACGATCCTGCCCACGTTCGACGGACCGGCGCCGCGGAACCTGGTGATGTTGTCGGTCGACACCTTCCGGCGGGACCACGTCGGCCGGTACGGGTCGCCCACCGGCGAGTCACTCACCCCGTTCCTCGACGAGCTGATGGCCGAGTCGTTCGTCGCCGACGACGCGATGGCGTGCTCGAACTGGACCGTGGCGTCTACCGCGTGTGTGGAGTCCGGGGCCGACAACCTCGACCGCGCGCCCGACCGCGGGATGTTCCCGATCGTGTCGAGCGGGGTGCTGGCGCCGATCCCCCAAGAGGCGATGTTGCCGCGGTTCCTGTACGACCAGGGCGGGTACTCGTCGCTGCTCGCGACCACGAACGGGTACTTCAGCCGGTCGTACGGCAACGCCCAGGGCTACCAGGACGTGATCTACGACGGGCCGGCGCGCGCGGTCTCGATCTGGGAGAAGGCGAAGGCCCAGATCTCGCCCGAGGCCGGCGGTACGCCGCTCACGTCGCCGTCGTTCCTGCACCTGCACTTCTTCGAGCCGCACCGGCCGTATACGCCGCCGCTCGAGTACCTCGAGGCGCTCGAGTCGCTGCCCGAGATCCCGTTCGACCTGTCGGACGAGGAGGGCCAGACCGCGGCGATCAACGCGATGAACGGCGGCGGCCTGAGCGAGGAGGTCTCGCAGGCGATCATCGCGCACATGAAGGTGCGGTACCAAGGGGAGGTCCGCTCGCTCGACGACGGGCTGCGCCAGGTGTGGACCGAGCTCGACGAGCTCGGGCTGCTCGACGACGCGCTGGTGGTGTTCTGGACCGACCACGGCGAGGAGCTGTGGGACCACCTGCTCACCGAGCACGGCAAGCTGTTGTTCCGCACCGAGAACGACATGACGCTGTTCTTCTGGGCCCGCAACATCGTGCCGGGCAGCTACGACGGCCCGGTGTCGGGCATCGACGTGACGCCCACCGTGCTCGAGCTGCTGGGGCTCGAGCGGGCCGACACGATGACCGGCTTGCCGATCGGCACAGCGCCCCCCGACCGGGTGCGGTACGGGCTCACCGACGCGTACATCGGCCCGGCGCTGACGGTGCGGAAGAACCAGTGGAAGATGCAGTTCCGGTGGGGCGGTCAGCGGGTGGTCGTGTTCGACGAGGTCGCCGACCCGCTCGAGCTGGAAGACAAGTTCGATCCCACCGACCCGGTCACGCTCGAGCTGTGGGAGCTGATGAAGCCCCGGATCGAGGCGTCGATCCCGTACGTGGAGCAGGACCCCCGCGGGTGGGAGCTCGTTTGGCCGGAGGACCTCCCGTAGCGGCCCTCAGGGTGGCTCGACCATCCAACACGCGGCGACGCACACGAGCCAGCTCTGGTCGTCTTCGTCGATCGGGTTGCACTGGAACCCGGCGGGGCACTCTTGGCCGCCCGAGCAGTCCACTCCGCACCACTCGTCGGCCCAGCACAGGTTCCCCTCGCCGCACTCCTCGTTGGTCGTACACGCCTTGCAGAACGGCTCGCCGGCGTCGACACACGCCCCGTCCTCGCAGAACTCGCGGTACTCGCAGTCGGTCGAGGTGCGCTCGCAGTCGCGCGGCACACACGCGCCGTCGGAGTCGCACCGGTCGACGGTCGGGCAGTCCGCGCTGACCTCGCACCCTTCGAGGCAGTCCCCGAGCGGGTCGCAGTGGAAGCCCAGCGGGCACTGGTCCGAGGTGGTGCAGTTCCGCACCACACACACCCCGGCCTGGCACTCCTCGTCGAACCCACACGAGTCGCCGCACGGGTCGCCCCGGCACCCGGCCAACCACAGCGCGATCAAGGCGTAGAACCGATCGACGACGACGGCATCACCTCGTACGCGACGGTGACCACCGCCCCCGGGGGCACCCGGTCCTCGGGGAACACCATCCACACGCCGTCCTCTCCGTCGACCGTCCGCACGTCGATCTCGAAGTCCACCCCGAGCTCCATCGGTCCGACGTAGTCCTGCTCGTCGTTCGACGCGTACTCCTCCACCACCAGCGTGTCGAGCGCGGGCACCTCCGACAGGCGGAACTCGAACAGCAGCTCGCTGAACGTGAGCCCCGCGTCCTGGGCGACTGCCGACAGGTCGTCGCAGATCGACCACGCCGAGCCGTTCGCCGCCTCGGTGAGCGCCACGTACCGCTCCGCGTACTTCGCCTCGCCGCGGTCCGAGCTGCAGCTCGGGGTCCCGAACGGCGCCGGGTCGACCCCCACCGCCGCGCCCACCCGGACCCGGTTCGGGATCCGCTGGCCGGACACGCCCTTCACGGCGCGGAACGCGTCGAGGTAGTGAGCGATCGAGCCCGGGCTCATGTCGTCCTCGTCCGAGAAGAACAGCAGCGCGAGATCGGCCTCCTCGCGCAGGAACGCCTTCGGCCCCTCGGTGTTCGCCGGGTTCCACAACGTGATCAGCGCGTTCTCCATCCCCATCTCGAGCCCGAACCCGCCGGTGCCGACCGCGACGAGCTCGGAGAACACCTGCTCCGGGTGGTCGGTCGTCGGATCGACGAACACCTGGCCGCGCGCGAGGTGGAACCCGCCGCGGGTCTCCACGTCGATCGCGCCACACGCCGCCACCGAGTCGGCCACCAGCAGCGTCTGGCCCGGTCCGAGCGCGTCGACCTCGAGCGAGATCCGGTCGCGGCCGTCGTCGCGCAGGGTCACCCCGGTCAGGTCGAGCGCGTCGTCGGTGGGGTTCGCGAGCTCGAGCCACGCGCACCCGTCACCCTGGGGCCACGCCATGAACTCGTTGACCACCAGATCTCCGGGCAGCGGCGCCCGCGGCCCCACCCCCGACGGGGTGCCGGTGGTCGGCGCGCAGGTGTTCGGCGCGCCCGGGGTGCCGAGGTCGATCGCGGCGAACGCCGAGCGGTCGGCGGCGTCGAGCGCGCACCGCTCCAGCGCGACGCCGCGGTCGATCGTCCAGCTGTCGGTGTCGTAGGTCACCCGGTCGAGCACCACCCCGTCTGCGCCGACCACCACGATCTCGTCGGTGCGCCCGGCCAACTGGCCGCGGTACTCCGGCAGCGCCGGCTCGGACGTGGTCACCGCGACCCGCCAGTCCGACAACCCGGACTCGAGCGAGGTGATCATCGTCGCGAAGCTCTGCGCGAGGTGGTCCTGCTCGTCGACCATCGAGCACGAGTTGTCGACCACCAGCAGCAGATCGATCGCGGCGAGGCGGTTCTGCACGAACACGTCGATCCGCTCGGCGCGGTGTACGCCGTATTCTGGAGAGCAGCCGGCGAGCACTGGGAGCAGCAACGGGAGCAGCAGCGGGAGTGGCATGTGTTCAACCTGGCACGGCGCGGGCGGCGTGGGGTTTCACGGGGGTACCGGTCCACTCCCGCCGGCGGGGCCCGCCGTCACTCGCGCTCCAGGTCGCGGCACGGGTTTCCGCTCGATCTGCGCCGATCAGGCGTGCGCGGCGGCGGTCGCCTTCAGCTGGAACCGCAGGCATACCACGCTCATCATCACCCCCATCGGGTTGAGGTTGCACAGCGACACGAACAGGCCGATCGCCGGGCCCGCCCAGCCGAACCGGTTCTGGCCGGCCACCAGCACGAACCCGGCCAGGCAGACCTCGAGCGCGACCAACGCCAGGGGCACGGTCCACAGGAACCCGACCAGGAACAGCGCCAGCACCATCAACCACGTCATCGACGCGAGCCCGTTCAGCACGCAGGTCAACAGCTCGATCACCGCTCCGGTCCGGGCCAGCCGGTTCGCCTCGTCCATCACGACCTCCCGGCCGATCGTGACCTGGCGCGGTGCCGGCGTCGGCGATCCGAAGGAACTGGGTACAACTCGCGGTGCTGGCGAAACAGTGCGGATGCGGCCGGCGACGTCATGACCGTGTAACGACCCGCGACATCTTGATTCGGGTCGCGCGGGGGGCGGGGAGGTACCGGTGTACACCGACCAGGGGACAACCAATGCGCGCGTCGATGGCCGTGATCCTCCTGGGGGGGTGTTGGCCGTACATCCCACGACCCGCGTCCGACTCGCCCGAGGCGGTCGACGAAGTCGGTGACGCGGTGGGGCTGGACGACGTCGACGCGGACTCGGACTCGGACTCGGACACCGACACCGACACCGACACCGACGCGGACACCGACAGCGACGCGGACGCGGACACCGACACCGACGCAGACGCCGACAGCGACGCGGACGCCGACAGCGACGCGGACGCCGACAGCGACGCGGACGCCGACAGTGACGCCGACACCGATCCGGACCCCGAGCCGTGTGTCGACGAGGTCCTCGGCGCCCCGCCGGACGAGCAGTCCAGCACCACCGTGGGCGCCGGCAACGACCTGACCCCGCCGTACACTTGCACCGTGGGCGACGGCAACGACGTGGTGTTCGAGTTCACCGCGCCCGCCGCCGGTCGGTACGGGTTCGACACCCTCGGGTCGCCGCTCGACACCATCCTGTACGCGCTCGACACCTGTGATGGCGAGCCGATCGCGTGCAACGACGACATCGACGTGTTCGACGGGTTGTTCGAGTCGGTGATCGCGCTCGACCTCGCGGAGGGGGAGGTGGTGCAGATCGTGGTCGACTCCTACGCCAACGCCGGGTCGTTCACCCTGCACGTGGCCGAGGTCCCGGAGGCCGAGAGCACCTGTGACGACGGGCTCGACGACGATCTCGACGGAGGAGCCGACTGCTTCGACGCGGACTGCACCGGGGAGCCGGGGTGCGTCGACAGCTGTCCCGACGTTCTCGCCGCGCCGCTCGGCGTGAACCTCGCCGGATCGACCGTGGGCGGGACCAACGACGACGAGGGCGGGTGCGACACCACCTCGGGCACCGCCGACTCGAGCGTCGGGTTCACCGCGCCGGCCACCGCGACCTACCGGTTCGAGCTCTCGGCCACCACCACGTTCGACGCCGTGCTGTACGCGCTCGACGGGTGCGGCGGCCTCGAGCTCGACTGCGACGACGAGATCGGCGACGGCGGGGAGGTGTTGCTGCTCGACCTGGTGGCCGGACAAGAGGTCGCGGTGATCGTCGACGGGTGGGGCGGGCAGACGGGCGACTTCGACCTGGTGATCACCCAGGAGTGAGCGCTGACTTGACACGTTCTTGACACGGTTCGGGTCGATCCGGCCGCGGATCTGCAGCCCGCGCGGGTCGTGACTCGCGAATAACATGCCTGTATCGCCATTTATCCCGCAACAGATTGCCGGGATAGGTTTCTGTTGGGCCAGATGCGCCGTCGAACGTTCGTTCTCGCGCCGCGCGAGACGTGAGGCGGAGCCGCGCCCGGGAGGACCATGACGGACAGCTACGTGGGGATCGCGCTGCGGATGCTCGACGAGGTGGAGGCCGTGCGGAAGCGGCCCGGGATGTACGTGGGGAGCAGCGGACCGCTGGGCGTCGCGCACCTGGTGTTCGAGCTGGTGGGGGCTGGGGTCGCGCGGCACCGGGCAGGGGAGGTGACCGCGCTCGGGGTGCAGCTCGCGGCGCCCGGGATCACCGTGACCGACGACGGGCCCGG
>JBEBJC010000482.1:0-6347 GCA_040080105.1 Myxococcota bacterium | reverse complement strand
GTACGCCGGGCTGGCGCGACCGCCGGACGACATCTGGGCCAGCGCCACGCTCGGGGCGCCCGCGGCCGGCACCTCCGGCGGGTTCGGGGGCGCGGCGCGCGGCGGGGCGATCACCTCGAACTCCGCGGCGTGGGGCGAGGTCACCGGGCGCACCGACACCGTCGACGGGGTCACCCGCGACCGGATCGTCGGCGCGCTCGCGCTGGGCCACCGGACCGACACCGCGCTGGGCGCGATCGTGGACCGCGACACCCTCGAGTTCGACGGGCGGACCGCCCCGATCGGGGGCGCCGCGGGCTGGCTCGACGCGTGGGCCGACGTGGGCTCCGGCAGCGCCGGGCTCGGGCTCGCGTTCGACCGCGAGGAGCTCGACGCGGCCCACCGGACCCGCGCGGGCGCACGCGCCGAGCTGCAGGCCAGCGGCGACGCGCTCGGGTTCGACCTCGACGCCGCGCTCACCCGGGTGGCGTGGGTCGACGACGCCGGGTGGATCACGTCCGGAGCGGGCAGCGCCCGGTGGACCCCCGGGCCGTTCTCGTTCGACGCCGAGGTGCGGGTCGACGCGCCGGGGGGCGTGTCGCCGCGGGCGCGCGCAGGGTGGAGCCCGCTCGGCCCGACCGACGACCGGACGCGGATCGCGCTCGGGTTCGAGCGCACCGTCGACCTCGCGCGGGTGGTGCCGGACGGGGTGAGCGACGTGGCGGCCCCCACGGCCGAGACCGCGTACGCCGAGGTCGCGGCCGGCGCGGGGGGGTACACCGGCGGGCTCGTGGGCGCGGCGGCGCGCCAGTCGCTGCCGTTCGTGGCGAGCCCGGTGGCGCCGCCCGTGTCGGCGCCGACGCTCCGCCGCGACGTCGGGTGGGTCGAGGCGTGGACCCGCATCGACCGCCCGGGGTGGACGGTGACCGGGTCGGCCCGGCGGTGGTTCGCCCCGGCGGCCGACGGCCTGACCGCGACGCCGGACGCCGCGTGGGTCGCCGGCGCCCTCGACCCGTACCGCCGGTGGGCCGCGGCGGGCAGCGTGTTCTGGGAGCTCCCGACCGACCCGTGGGCGCTGTCGCTCGGGGTGCTCGGGAGCGCCGCGGGGGCGGTGTCGAACGGGTCCGCCGACCCGTGGTGGCTCGGCCCGACGTCGGTGGTCGGCGCGGCCGCGCGCCAGCGGGTGCCGGTCCCGCGGGGCGCGCTCACCGTACAGGGCGCGGTCACCCGCGCGGCGAACGACCCGGGCGGCTCGGCGATGCCGTGGGAGTGGTGGTACCTGACCGGAGACGCGCCCCCACCGCCGTCGTGGCAGCTCGAGCTGTCGGTCACCGCCAGCTTCGGCGGGTGACGCTGGACGGCGGGCCCAGTTGAACGTATGTTCAGCTAATGGCATACGCCGAGCTGGTCACCCGCACCTGCTACTCGCTGCTCGACGGGGCGTCGCAGCCGAACGAGCTCGTCGCCGCCGCCGCCGCCGCCGGGATCGACCACCTCGGGGTGTGTGATCGCGACGGGGTGTACGGCCTCGTGCAGGCCGACACCGCGGCGCGCGACCACGGCGTGCACCTCGTGTGCGGCGCCACCGTCACCGTCGGCCCCCCCGGCGACGCCCGCGGGGTCGCGCTCACCGTGCGCGACGCCGCAGGGTGGTCGAGCTTGTGCAGGCTGCTCACCCGCGGGCGGGCCGCCGAGCCCAAGGGGCGGTCTCGGGTCACCGTCGACGAGCTCGCGCAGCACGCCGCGGGCCTGGTCGCGATCCTCCGCCCGGGGTGGACCGCCGAGCAGGCCGCCCCGTTGGCCGACGCGTTCGGCGATCGCCTCGCCGTCGCGTTGTCGGTCGACCACACCCCGGCCGACGGGCCGCGGATCGCCGCCGCGCTCGCGCTCGCCCGCGCGGTCGGTGCCACCCCGGTCGCCACCAACGACGCGCGGATGCACTGCCCCGAGCGGCGGGTCGTGGCCGACGTGCTCACCTGCATCCGGCGCAAGACCACCCTGGCCGCCGCGGGGCGCGCGCTCGCCGGCAACGCCGAACGGTACGTGCTCCCGGAGGCCGCGTTCCGCGCGCGGTACGCCCAATGGCCCGACGCGATCCGCGCCGCCACCACGTTCGCCGAGCAGTGTACGTTCCGGCTGTCCGACCTGCGGTACGGCTACCCGCGCGAGGTCGTCCCCGAGGGGCACACGCCGATGAGCTGGCTGCGCGCGTGCACCGAGGTCGGGCTGCGCTGGCGGTACCCCGAGGGGGTGCCGGCGAAGGTCCGCGCCGCGGTCGACCACGAGTACGCGGTGGTCGAGGACATGGACTTCCCCTCGTACTTCCTCACCGTCCACGACGTGGTCCGGTTCGCGCGCAGCCAGGGGATCTTGTGCCAGGGGCGAGGCTCGGCCGCGAACTCGGCGATCTGCTACGCGCTCGGGATCACCTCGGTCGACCCGGGCAGGTCCGAGCTCCTGTTCGAGCGGTTCATCAGCCGGGAGCGCGGCGAGCCGCCCGACATCGACGTGGACTTCGAACACGAGCGGCGCGAGGAGGTGATCCAGTACGTGTACGCCCGGTACGGCCGCGACCGCGCGGGGATGATCAACGAGTTCATCTGCTACCGCCAGCGGTCGGCGATCCGCGAGGCGGGCAAGGTGTTCGGCCTGTCGCTCGACCAGGTCGACCGGCTCGCGAAGTCGCTCGACCGGTGGTCGGCCGGGCTCGACACCCCGCGGCCCGACGAGGTCACCACCGGGCGCCAGCTGCAGAAGACGTCGCAGCCACACGAGGGCGGCGGGCGACCGAGGCCCGCCCCGCCCGCGTCCGAGGTCGCGGAGCTCGTGCGCGAGGCCGGCCTCGATCCCGACTCCGACGAGGTCCGCGGCACGCTGCTCGCTGCGTCCGAGATCGCCGGGTTCCCGCGCCACCTGTCGATCCACGTGGGCGGGTTCGTGATCGCGGCCGGCTCGCTCGGCGACCTCGTCCCGATCGAGCCCGCCACGATGGACGCCCGCACCGTCCTGCAGTGGGACAAGTACGACGTGGAGGCGCTCGAGTTCGTGAAGGTCGACGTGCTCGCGCTCGGCATGTTGACCGCGATCCGCAAGGCGTTCGACCTGATCGAGCTGCACGGCGGGCCGGAGCTGACCCTGGCGAACGTCCCCGCCGAAGATCCCGCGGTGTACGACATGTTCTGCGCCGCCGACACGATCGGGGTGTTCCAGATCGAGAGCCGCGCGCAGATGTCGATGTTGCCCCGGCTCAAGCCGCGGTGCTTCTACGACCTGGTGGTCGAGGTCGCGATCGTGCGGCCGGGGCCGATCCAGGGCGGGATGGTCCACCCGTACCTCCGGCGCAGGCTGGGCGAGGAGCCGATCGAGTACGCGCACCCGGCGCTGGTGCCGATCCTCGAGCGCACGCTCGGGGTGCCGCTGTTCCAGGAGCAGGTGATGGCGATCGCGGTCGCGGTGGGCGGGTTCTCCGCGGGAGAGGCCGACAAGCTCCGGCGCGCGATGGGCGCGTGGCGCAAGCGCGGAAACCTGCAGGAGATGGGGCGGCGGCTGGTCGACGGGATGGTGTCCCGCGGGATCGCGCCGTCGTACGCCGAGGCCGTGTACGCGCAGATCCTCGGGTTCGGCGAGTACGGGTTCCCCGAGTCACACGCCGCGAGCTTCGCGCTGCTGGTGTACGTGTCCGGGTGGATCAAGCTGCACTGGCCCGGCGCGTTCGCCGCCGCGCTGGTGAACAGCCAGCCGATGGGGTTCTACAGCCCGCGAGCGCTGCTCGCCGACGCGCAGCGGCACGGGGTCGAGGTGCTGCCGGTGTGTGTGGCCCGCTCGGCGTACGACCTGACGCTCGAGCAGGGCGGGCGGGCGATCCGGTGTGGGCTCCGCCTGGTCGCCGGGCTCGGCGAGAAGCACGCGCACGCGATCCTCACCGGGCGCGACGACCGCCCGTTCACGTCGTTGCCCGACTTCGCCGCCCGCACCCGGCTCGATCGCGGGCGCCTGCAGACCCTCGCCGAGGCCGGCGCGTTCGAGGCGCTCGTCGGGCCGGATCGCCACCGGGCCGCGTGGATCGTGCAGGGGCTGTGGACCGACCTGCCCCTGTTCGCGGGCCTGTCGCGCGACGAGCCCGAGCCCGAGCTGCGCCCGCTCGACCTGCTCGGCCGCCTGCAGGCCGACTACCGGTCGGTCGGGTTGTCGGTGGATCTACACCCGCTGCAGTTCGTGCGGGCCGCGCTCGACGACCTGGGCTGCGTGCCGCTCGCCGACCTGCCGCACCGCGCCTCGGGCGACAAGGTGCGGATCGGGGGCCTGGTGTCGACCCGACAGCGGCCCGGCACCGCGAACGGCGTGGTGTTCCTGACCCTCGAGGACGAGACCGGGCTCTCGAACCTGATCGTGTGGCCCAAGGTGTGGGCGGCCCAGCGGAAGCTCGCGCGCAACGCCACGATGCTCGGGGTCGACGGTGTGCTCCAACGCCAGGACGACGCGGTGAGCGTGTTGGTCGAGCGGTTCTGGGAGCTCCCCGAGCCCGATCCGGAGCGGGTCGTGCTCGATCGGCTGCCGATCCGCTCGCGCGACTTCCACTGATCGACGTGAACGATCCCCGCCGACCTGCCACCTGGCGTCAGAGATGATATCTTGCGCCGCTCTCGGCCAGAGGCCGACGACACGATGTCCGGAGGTTCGACAGATGCCGTTCCAGGTCAAGGGTGGGCAAGTGAAGGGTTGGTCCTCGACCTTCGGTGTGCGATACTCGCTGCTCGCGCTGGTGGCGCTGAGCTGCACCGGCGAGACGGACCTGCCGGTGTCGGAGCCGGCCGATCCGTCGGTCGAGCTCACCGCGCCGCCGCCGGACGTGGTCACCGACTGGCCGTGCCCGCCGTTCGACGGGGTCGAGACCACCGAGGACAAGATCGGCGACACCGACGGTGACACGCTCACCGACTGCCAGGAAGAGGTGCTCCACAGCCTCTCCAACAACCCCGACTCCGACGGCGACGGTGTGGCCGACGGGTTCGAGGTCGGCGAGGACCTCACCGACGCGCGGAACACCGACAGCGACGACCTGCTCGACATCATCGACCCGGACGACGACAACGACACCGTCTCGACCCTCGCCGAGGACGAGGTGGGGAACGGCGGCGACGGCGATGGCGACCCGCGCAACGACGACGTGGACATCGACGGCATCGCGAACTACCTCGACTCCGACGACGACAACGACTGGCTGTACGGCCTCGACGAAGACAGCAACGGCAACGGCGACATCCTGGACGACGACCTCGACGGCGACGGGATCCTCAACCGGCTCGACACCGACGACGACGGCGACACCGCGCCCACCGCCGACGAAGACGTGAACCGGAACCGCCTCGGCCGCGACGACGACACCGACGGCGACGGCACCAAGGACTGGGCCGACACCGACGACGACAACGACGGCGTGCTCACCGCCGACGAGGACTGGGACGGCAACGGCATCGTCACCAACGACAACCTCGACGGCGACACGATCGCCGACTACCACGAGACCGACGAAGACGGCGACTCGGTGCTCACCGCCGACGAGCTCGGCGAGGTCGACACCGACGGCGACGGGGCGTTCAACTGGCGCGACGCCGACGACGACGGCGACACCGTGCCCACGATCGACGAGGACGAGGAGCTGTACCTCCCCGAGGACACCGGCACCGGGACCACCACCGGCGGTGGTGAGGGCGCGTTCGACGACGACTTCGACGGCGACGGCATCCTGAACTTCCTCGACGTCGAGGACGACGGCGACGGCTGCCTCACCGCCGACGAAGACGGGGACGGCGACGGCGATCCCACGAACGACGACGCCGACGGCGACGGGATGCCGGACTTCCTGGACCTCGACACCGCCGAGTGCCCGGTCGAGCCGACGTTCGACGTGGTGGTGACCGGCGCGAACTTCGGCGACTACGAGGGCGAGACGGTGAACCTGGTGGTGCTCGACGCAGGCGCGCTGCCGGTCGGCAGCGGCACCGGCACCGTGGTGTCGGCCGGGTTCGTGGTCACGGTGAGCGGGCTGCTCCAGTCGGGCACCTACACGGTCGACGTGCTGGTCGACGCCGACGGGGTGTGTGGCGAGGCGCCGGCCGACACCGGCGACACGGGGGCCGTGCACGACACCGGCACCCCGGCCGAGGTCGAGGGCAGCTGGCGGTTCACCGCGGTCGATCCGGCGGGCGCGGCGATCGCGCTCGACGCGGCCGACGCGCAGGACCCCGCGGCCTGCGACAGCTTCTGATCCGAGGGATAGGCGAGGCGGCCGGGAGGTCGTCATGTGGTTCGGGTTGTTGATCGCGTGCCCGCGGGGCGCGCCCCCCACCGAACCCGCGCCTGCCCCC
>JBEBJC010000481.1:0-6354 GCA_040080105.1 Myxococcota bacterium | reverse complement strand
GCGCGCGCGGCGACTCGGAGGTGGACCGCTCGGGCTCCGGCAGCCCGAGCTCGTCGACCTGGCTGTGCGCGGTCGGCTCGGCGAGCGCGTCGTCGAGCAGCGGGTCGGACGAGCGGTGGATCCGGACGGTCGGCCCGCCGTCGTCGTCGATCGCGGAGGACACGGGCGGGCGGGCGACCACCGCCCTTGGCGCCGACAGGTCGGCGGATCCGAGGACCAGCGGCCCGATCGCGGTGCGGACCTCGGTCGGGACGAGCTCCTCCTCCACGGTCGGCGCTCCGGCCACCTCCGCTCGCACCGGGACAGCCGGCAGCGGCTCGGGCCACAGACGCTCCAGCTGCGGGACCCGCTCGCGCGGCGGGCGCGCGGTCGGGAACACCGCCACCACCTCGGCCGACGACCACGGGACCGGGGCTCCCGCGGCGTGCAGCGAGCGCGACAACGTCTCGCCGGTGGGGCCCGGCGGGTCGACCGCGCCGGTGACGACCGGCGGCGGGTCCGGCCGGATCACGTTCGCGGCCTGTGGGGGCTCGAGCCGCTCCGCGAGCCCGGCCGCGTCGAGCCACTCCGACGGCACCATCCCGAACGATCGTCCGTCGAGCGGCCCGTCGATCTCGGGCGGCGGCGGCCACACCCGCGACCGGCACCACAACGTGAGGGTCGGCCCGTCGGTGCCGTCCGAGATCGCGTCACACCGGGCGGCCACCTCGGCCGACGACGGGCGGCTCGACTTCCGCCACGCGGTCATCGCCCGGATCAGCGCGATCGACCGGTCGTTGCCGAGCCGCTCGCGGAACTGGCCACACCGCTCGCCCATGAACTGCTCGTACCGCTCCTCCTGCACCATCAGCAGGTACATCTGGCGCATCGACCTGCGGGCGAACAGCGCCTCGCCGGTGAGCACCTCGAACAGCGTGCAGCCGAGCGCGAACACGTCGGACTCGGGGCCGACCTCCTGCTGGACCAGGCGCTCGGGGGCGAGGTACTGCGTGCTGCCCATGATGGTGTTCGACGAGGTCTGGGCCTCGCGCTCGACCGTCTTCGCCTGGGCGATGCCGAAGTCGAGCAGCTTCACCACCCCGTGGGGGTCGATCCGGATGTTGTCCGGCTTGATGTCGCGGTGGATCAGGTGCAGCGGCTTGTTGTCGCCGACGGAGGGCCACGACCACGCGGCGTCGAGCGCGGCGGCGATCTGCGCGATCACCTCGAACGCCGCCCGCGCCGGGACGCGGTCCTCGCGCACCAACCGCCCGAGATCGGCCCCGGGCACGTACTCGCTCACCAGCGCCGGTCGGCCGTCGATGAACACGAGGTCGTACACGCGCAGGATCGTGGGGTGGGTCAGCCGACCGAGCAGGCGCCCCTCGTCGCGCATCCGCTGCAGCCCCTGGGTCTCCGCCGCGAGATCGCCGCGCAACACCTTGATCGCGACCTCGACCTCCACCCCGCCGGGCCGGAGCATCGTGCCCTTGTAGACCTCGCCGAACCCGCCCCGCCCGAGACATCGCTGAATTCGAATCTCGGTCATCGCGGGCTAACCTCCGACGGTGGGGTTCGGTTCGTCGACGGGGCCGTCCTCGGCGACCTCGGTCTCGCGCTCGAACAGGAAGTACGCCACGAACAGCGCCACGCCGACCAGCAGCAGGGAGTCCGCCACGTTGAAGATCGGCCACACGTTGGTGTGGTACCGCTCGATCAGCCAGTCGGACAGCGACGGCCAGCCGCCGACCCACACCTTCAGGAAGTCGACCACGTACCCGAGCCGGATCCGGTCGAGCTCGTTGCCCATCGCGCCCGCCAGCACCATCCCCATGGTGAACGGGGCGAACCGGGCGCCGGTCTCCTGCTGGCGCAGGAGCGCCGCGATCACCACCACGCAGATCGCCGCGAACACGTGGAACAGGGTCATCTGCCCTTCCATCGTGGAGAACGCGGCGCCGGTGTTGCGGGCCTGCACCAGCGAGAAGAACCCGGGCACGATGTGGATCTCGTCCACGCCGAACTCGAGGTTCGCCGAGACCCACGCCTTGGTCAGCTGATCCGAGACCACGCCTCCGATCAACGCCGCAGCGAACCAGCGATTCCGGGGGCTCATCTCCGCTCCTTCGGGCCAAGGTACCCGCGGCAGGCCCAGACGTCCAACGAGCGAGGGGGCGGATTGTACCGAATGCCTGGCGTGTCGAATCCCGGACAGTGAGTACCGGATTAATTTTGTGAACGAATACACAGCTATAAAGCGTTTAAGATTGGATATGCAAAGCTATCGTCATGTACTGACACCCGGCCGATGGGCCACTTAGACTCCGCGCGAGGTGCACATGAAGCGGCAACTGGGCTGGGTGGTCGTGGGGCTGGTGTTGGGCGGGTGCCCGAACGGCCCGATCACGTCCACCACCAAGCCGACCGGGACCGACCCGACCACCATCGATCCCCCCACCACCACCGACCCGACCGCGACCGGGTGGTGCAAGGTCCAGGGGATCTTCAACGCCGAGTGCCTGGTGTGCCACGACGCCGCCACCCACCTGGGCGACCTCGACCTCGAGACCGACCCGTACGCGGCGGTGGTGAACGTCACCAGCGGCACGTTCGGCAACGTGCTGGTCGCCCCGGGGGACCCCGACGGGTCGCTGTTGTACACCAAGATGGCCGGCACCCAGCAGGCGAGTGAAGGCGCGGTGATGCCGACCAGCGGCACCCTCGACGCTGCCCGGGTGGAGGCCGTGCGGCAGTGGATCCTCGACGGGGCCACCTCCGAGTGTGACGAGCCGATCCCGACCGACACCGGCGCCGAGGGGCCGTACCACCCGTCGGGGTGGGACGACGAGGGCTCACACGGCCGCACGTCGCTGCTCGGCGCCGGCGCCGACGACAACGGGGTCGACTGCCGCGACTGCCACGGGCCCGAGCTCGACGGCGGCACCTCCGGCGTGTCGTGTGACTCGTGCCACGAGGCCGGGTGGCGCGACAACTGCACCTACTGCCACGGCGGCGACGAGACCCCCGACGGAGCGCCCCCGACCGACATCGACGGCGCGGTCGGCACCTCGATCTCGTTCCCGGACCACACCGCACACGTGGTGGGCCCGCGCCACCCGGCGTACGACTGCACCGAGTGCCACTCGAAGCCGAACGACGCGCTCACCCCGGGACACTGGTTCGACGACGTCACCCCCGGCCGGGCCGAGCTCGACTTCACCGCAGGGATCTCGTCCGCTGGGGCGCCGAGCGGCGCGTCGAGCTGCGGAAACCTGTGGTGCCACGGCGACGGGGCCGGCGACAACGGCGAGGTCTCGATCGGCGAGGGGCCACTCGACTGCACCTCGTGCCACAGCACCGGGGCCGGACTGAACGGCGAGCACGGCGAGCACCTCGGCGAGGGCGTCGACTGCGAGGAGTGCCACGGCGACGTGAACGGTCAGATGCAGATCACCGACGACGCCGAACACGTCAACGGAACTGTTTCGGTCGACTTGCCCGGTGGCATCAGCTGGGACGGCAACTCGTGTGACGGCAGCTGCCACTTCGAGAACCACAACAACCGCAACTGGTGACCGGGTCAGGCCGCTCCCTTCCCCGCCGGTCACCGGGCGTCAGGGGTAACAACCCTCCCAGCGCAGGGTGGGGGTGTCCTGCGCCAGCACCCCGGCGAGGACGTTGCTGACCTGGGTGGGGCCCGGCCCGCTCGCCTGGTTGCACTGGATCTTGACCTCGCCCTGAAACCGCGCGATCAGCCCCGACGGGTCGGACCCCGAACCCTGTCACGGGCAGACCCTGCCACCCGCGGTGCGAGCGGCGTTCAATTGCCGGACCCGTGGGTGAAGGGGCGCACGGTGACAGTCACAGCGGCAACAGCTGGTCCCGGTCGACCGCCGCGAGCGACCGGGCGAGCTCGCTCCGCTTGACCTTCATCGACGCGGTGCGCGGGAACGCCGGGTCCCACGGGAGGACCCCCGCGACGCGCTTGTGCGACGGAAGCGCCAGGTTGCGCTCCTTCAACGCCGGCAGCAGCTGGGGCACCGGGACGTCCTTCGGTCGGACGACCAGCACCAGCTGCTCGCCGACCATCGACCGGGACGGCCACACGGTGTTCGCGGCGAACACCGCGACCTCCTCCGCGTCGACCCCGGCGAACGCGAACTCCACGTCCTCCGGGTACACGTTCTTCCCGCCGGCGGTGACGATCACGTCCTTGAGCCGCCCGCACAGGTGCAGGTGCCGGCTCGCGTCGAACCACCCGAGGTCTCCGGTGTGCAGCCACCCGTCGCGGATCGTCTCTGCGGTGAGCTCCGGATCGTCGAGGTACCCGCGCATCACCGTCGGCCCGCGCACCACCACCTCCCCCACCCCGTCGGCGTCGGGGTCGGCGATCTCGACCTCCACCCCGTCGACCGGGGAGCCCACCGAGTCGGATCGGATCGGCGCGGTGCCGTTCACGGTGACCACGGTGCACGCCTCGGTCAGCCCGTACCCGATCACCACCGGGATCCCGAGCTTCGCGAACCGCTCCACCGGCCCGCGCTCGGTGAACGCGCCGCCGCAGAACAGCAGCCGCAGCTTGCCCCCGAACGCCGCGTGCACCGGCGCGAGCAGCCGCGACGACAGCGCGTGGTTCGGCCCGCGGGCGGTGAGCGAGGCGTTGACCTCGGTGAGCGCGTCGACCGCCTGGCGCTGCCACCCGGGGAGCGCGTCGAGCTTCTCGCGCACGGCGCGGTCGAACGCGGTGAGCAGCAGCGGCACCACCGCCATGTGGGTGATCTCGTACCGCTGCAGGGTGAACCGCAACATCTCGGGGCGCAGCGTGCGCTGGTGCACCACGGTGGCGCCGCACACCAGCGGCCCCACGAACCCGACCATGAAGTCGATCGCGTGGTTGGTGGGCAACACCGAGAAGTACCGGTCGCCGGGCGCCATCGGGAACCGCTCGAGCAGCGCGCCGAGCTGCGACAGGTACGCGCCGTGGGTGAGCATGCACCCCTTCGCCCGCCCTCCGGTGCCCGACGAGTACACGATCGCCGCGAGGTCGTCGCGGGTGCGCGGCACCCGGTCCCCTTCCCCTTCGGGCAGCGCCTCGAACCGCTCGGCCCGACCGAGGTCCACGCCCTCGGGGGCGCCGATCACCCACACCAGGACCGCGCCGAGGTCGCCGAGCTTGCGCCAGATCGGGTACTCGACCACCACCAGCGCCGGCCGGGCGTGGTCGAGCAACGCCCGCTGCTCGTGCGGCTCGAGCTTGTAGTCGAGCGGGACCAGCACCGCGCCACGCTGGAACACCGCGTGCGCGGCGAGCAGCCACCCGGGCTGGTTCGTGCACAAGATCGCGACCCGGTCGTCGGCGCCGATCCCGGCGTCCTGCAGCCGGCGGGTGATCGCGCGTCCGGCCCGGTCGAACGCGAGGTACGTCCACCGCGACACCTCGCGCTTTCGGTCGGCTTCGATCAGCGCCTCGCGCGACTTGTGCTGCACGAGCGCGTCGGACAGGACCTCGGCGAGGGAGCGCGCGCCCCCCACGTACGGGCCGACGGTCACCGGCGCCGCCCGATCACCGCGGCGAGGCCGGCGAGCGTGGTCACGCCTTGCAGCTCGTAGTCGGGGATCTCGACGTCGAACGCCTGCTCGAGGTCGGTGAGCAGGTCGAGCGCCTGCAGGCTGTCGATCCCGAGCCCTTCGAACAGGTCGTCGTCGGCGCCGAGCCCGTTCGCCGCCGCGCCGAACCGCGCCGCCGCGAGCCCGCGCAGCTTCCCCACCACCGCGTCGTCAGCCATCGGTCCCCCCGGACGCCGGCAGGTAGGGCCGCACGCCGCTGTCGTTCACGAATCGATCGAGCGCCTCGACCACCACCGGGCGGGTGACGAGCGCGCAAAACAGGTCCTTCTCGCGCGCGAGCGCGTCGGCCGGGTGCGGCTTGGACAGGGCCTTGCCGGCCGCGATCGCACCGGCGTCGAACTTCGCCGCCTGCTCGGCCGCACGCCGAGCGGTGGCCAACGCCTCGCCCTTGTTCACCAGCTGCGACACGAGGCCCAGCTGGTGCGCGCGGGCGGCGTTGAGCGACCGGCCGGTGAGCAACAGGTCGCGCACCACCGCGTTGCCGCACTCCCGCATCAGGCGCGGGATCCCGCCGAACCCGGGCACGATCCCGAGCCGGAGCTCGGGGAAGCAGAACCGCGCGGTGCGGTCGGCCACGATCAGGTCGGCGGTGAGCGCGAGCTCGAACCCGCCGCCGAACACCACCCCGTGCACCGCCGCCACCGTGATCAGCGGCGCCTGGTCGAACGTGTCGAACGCGGCGTGGATCCGATCGACGAACCCGCGGATCTGGTGCCGAACCACCCGCCGCCCGACCGACCACCGCCC
>JBEBJC010000480.1:0-6361 GCA_040080105.1 Myxococcota bacterium | reverse complement strand
GGAGAGGGGGGAGGGCCGATGTGGTGGGTCCTGGTAGGGTGTGGGTCGGCCGGCGGACCGGTCCTCGCGGATCCGGTGCCCGCGGCGCCGGTGGCAGTGACGCAGCCGGTGGTCGCGGACGACCTCGGGGCGCAGGTGTTCGCGGCCCGGTGCGCCGCGTGCCACGGGGCGACCGGTCGGGGAGACGGCCCGGCAGCTGCGGGGATGCAGCCGCCGCCGCGCGACCTGAGCCGGCCGCGGCTGCCCGAGGAGCGCCGTCCTCCGTCGCGGGCGGTGGTGATCGCCGAGGGCAAGCCCGGGACCGCGATGCCCGCGTGGAGCGGGGTGCTCACCGCCGACGAGTTGGCGGCGGTGCAGCAGTTCGTGCAGCAGCTGGCCCACGCCGGCGGCGCGGTGTGCCCCGGGGGCGCGTGCCCCGACGCCGAGGCGTGTCCCACCGGCCGCTGAGCGGTGGCCGAGGTGCCGTGCGGCGGAGGGATGATCGGACACATGTCGGTGTCGATGTGAGTTCCCCCGAGGCGCGCGGGCACCTCGACGTACGGGGTTCGGCCGTGCCGGAGGGGTCTGTTCGCGGTGCGGTCGACGATCTGCTGCCCGCGCGGCGACAGATCCTCCTGGAACAACATCGCGGTCCGGATCCGCACCACCGGCGTGCCACCGCCCGGCCCCAGACCGGGTGCCTCCGGATCGGGGAGACCTGGTACACCGCGGCCGAGATGACGATCGCATGTCGGGGCGCGGTGGCCCCCCGGTGCGGCTCTCGGGCGTGCTCACGCTGGGGGTCGCCCCGGCGCGGGCCTCTCTGCGTTCTCCCCGCGCCCTGCGCGATCCTGTTCGTCCAGACCGTTGACGAGGCGTTCGTAGCTCTCAAACAGCACGGGTGCTCCGAAGTTGACGAGCAGGCCGAGCGCGACCTCGTACACGGATTCGAGGAGCCCGGGCCCGAGGGCACGGTGGACCGCGACCGCCACATCCAGTACGGCGGCGGACAGCTCGTTCTCGTGCATGTCCCCTCCCGTCCTGCAGAGTCGAGTCGTGATGGTGAGCAGCATCGCCCACCGCCTCGGCAAGATGGATCTTGAGGATCTCTCCTTCGACAAGCGGGGCTACGACGCGGGCGCCGCGTCCGCCCGCTCGGGCTCGGCCTCGCTGCGCGCGGGCACCGAATGTGACGGGGAAAGGTTCGCGCCGGGTCGGCCGTACGCGTCGAAGAGGTGTTCGTGTTCGAGTTCACGCTCCAGGTCGATGCGCCGGTCGACGTGGTGGCCGCCCGCCTCCGTGAGGAGGTGGAGATCGACCCGACTGCCCGGACGGACAAGCCGCTGCGGGGAACGGTAACCGAGCGGGGGTTCCACCTCCGCCACTCGCGGCTGGACCTGCTCGCGCTGTTGTTGACCGGCACCTTCGAGCCCGATGGGCATGGGACGGTGATCCACGCGTGGCTGGGTCCGCCGCCGCTCCTCGCCACGGTCTGGGTCGCGTGGCTCGGGGTCATGGCCTGCGGGTGCGTCGCGACGATGACCGGCGTCCTCCCGATCCCCACGCTGGTGCCGTTGTGGATGCTCGCCGGAGGCGCGCATCCACTGTTCTCGTGGTGGCGCGATCTCGGCTCGACCCGCACGGCGTTCGAGGCCGCGCTGGCCTAGGAAGCGCTGGTGCCTCCGTGGCCCTCGTAGCCGAACTGGATCAGGGCTCGGCGGGCTGCGGGGGAACTCCAACGCGAGGTACCGCCCCACCATGGGACGCGGTCGCGCTTGAAGCGCTCGTAGAGCTCGGCCGGGGTGAGTCCGTCCTCCTCGGCGAGGATGTCGCGGAGCACCGACGACGCTCCGCGCGGAGACGGCATCGTGGTGCTGCGCGGGCTCGGGTGGGCCGACTGGCGCCGCTTGATCGACGCGCGGGGAGACCTGGCGGGCCCGCGCATGGCCTACCTCAGCAACAAACACCGATCACGGTCGACGACGGGGGGGCGACTCTAGTCTACGCCTCGCGGGGCCAGACCTCGATGGCCCCGGCCGGGCACCAGTCGTCGCCGTTCTCGGCGTCGAGGATCCGTTCGACCAGAAGCGGTTCACCACGATCGAGGAATCGCTCCAGCCACCGTTGGGCGTGCTCTTCGTGGTCGCTGGCCCCGTCGGCGTAGTCGTACTCCAGGCTGCACCCGCCGCGCAGCAGGTGCACCTCCGACACGGACGAGCGCGTGGAGAAAGCGAGTAGGAGCACCGGATCCGACACGCGTCCCGTGAGCCATCGAGCCAGGGCCAGCACCGGATCGTGTGGGCCTCCCCAACGCCACGAGAGGTCGGCCGGTGGCCGACCCGGACTCCTGGCGGGACCCAATCCCCGCACCGCCACCACCTGGGCGAACGCGGAGTCGCCGTCCAACAGCGACCACCAAGTCACCGGGAGACCAAGGTCATCCGCGATGGACTGCACGTCTTCGAGCGAGAGGTGGGCGCCGCGGATCAGGACGAAGGAAGCGCTGGTGCCCATGGCGGCACTCCTATCCCGCGCAGTCGGTCGGTCAATACCCGAGTGGGTCCGGCTCGCGCCGGAGGCGAAGGCGCCCCTCCGCCGAGGCGAGCGCCGCTCGATCGCGTCCTCACCCGAGAAGCGAGTCGAGCTGCCGCCGGAGCCCGTCCGCCGCAGGTAAAACACCGGCCGCGACCAAGATGGACATCGTCACCGGCTGTCGCGTCAAGTCGCGGATGAAGTGCGGATCCGGCAGCGCCCACGGATCCCTGTGCGGCGGGGGCGCGATGATGTCGAAAACGAAGAGGCCTCCCACGAGCACCCCGACCAGCAGGACGTAGACCAGCGCGTCTCTCCACCGCATCGGCGCGCCGATCGGTCCGCCCCGGCCACGATCGCGAGCGGGACGGCCAACCGCGCTGCGAATTCGACCCGGTGGAGCTCAGCCGCAGACCTCAAGGCACGTATTCTCGCCCTCACCGTTACTGTCGCAGTCCATAGTGCGGGCGTAGTCCACGCAGGACTCGGCCGCCCCCGCGTCGTAGTGGCAGGAGTCGGCCTCCACCTGCTCCAGGGTGCCGTTCTCGCTCTCGAGCAGGCAAGCGTCGACACTGCCGCCATGGAGATCGAGCCAGTCGCACTCCACGACCAGCGCGCACCATGCGTCTGCCTTCTGGGCGGCGTAGTCCTCGGGACTCAGCCCTCCGCAGCCCACGAAGAGGGAAAGGACCGGCGGCATCATCTGCACCCTCATGGTTCCTCCGCCTCCACAGCTAACTCCGTCGCACCGCGCCGCACCCGGGCCACTCGAGCGCACGGGGCTCCGCGGGCGGCCACGGCGTGCTCCGGGCGGGGGCGCGCCGATGACGGAAGGTGTGCCCCGGGGCTCCTGCCCCGACGCCGAGGCGTGCCCCACCGGCCGCAGATCGCGGTCAGAGCTGCTCGTGGAAGCGGAGAGAGGCCGCGTCGCTGACCGAGCACGGAGGGGGCTCGACCGCTCGTCGCGAACGCCCCGTACCTGGCGAATACGCCTACGCCGGGCCTCGAGCGTGCGGAGGACCGCCGGGGCGCGTCTCCGAGGTGGAGACCGACGTTCGAGGCGAGGAACAAGGCGCAGGTCCGTGCCTTCGTCGACGACATCCTCGTGAACGGCCGCATGGAGCGGCTGGCGGGCTACTTCGACGGCGACCAGGGAAGAACCCGTCGCCCTGGCTCGCGAGCAACGTGCCGCGGGGTTCGGAGACGCAGTCGATCCGGGTCTCGGCGCCGGAGGGCGGAACCACGAGCAGGTATCCTGGTGTGCTCCTGGTCCTGGCCGCTGGTCCCGCCGGCGCCGTCGACCGCCTCGTACCGCGTCCCTGCGTTGGTGAACGCGAGCTTGACGAAGACAACGACCGGCCAGGTAGGTCAGCAGCGCGCACTCGATCCGGGTGAGCGGGATCGGCTCGGGTGCCCGGTGGACCTCGGCACCTGCGAGATCGACCCACCCGTCGACCAGGCGGATCCAGCGGGGCTGGGCTTCGGCGGCATCCGACAACCTGAACGGGGCGTGGTTCCCGGGCCCGCCGCTCGTCGATCTTCCGCCTTCCGAGCGCGGGAAGGTCAGGCTCGCGCCCGCCGCACGGGGTCCCCGATGGTACCCGGGCGGTTAGAGGACCGCCATGCCGCTCCCGGCCGCCACCGTTCCCAGCACCCATGACGACGCTCCTCGCGGAGACGGCATCGTGGTGCTGCGCGGGCTCGGGTGGGCCGACTGGCGTCGCTCGATCGAGGCGCGGGGAGACCTGGCGGGCCCGCGCATGGCCTACCTCGACGGAGCGTTGCAGCTGATGTCGCCGTCCCGCGATCACGAGCGGATCAAGTCGTATCTGGGACGGTTGGTGGAGACGTGGGCCCTGGAGCCTCGGAGTCCGCGAGGTCTGGACCTGGCGGCGCAGCGTGCTCCACGCGTGCACGCGCTGCGGCCGCCGGACGAAGCGGGGTCGGAGGCCGCGTACGAGGAGGTTGGAGCGAGCGAGGTGTTCCCGGGGTTGGACCTGCAGCTGGTCCTGTCGCTGCTCGACCGTCCCACCGTCACCCAGGCCCAGCGCGAGCTCCGGGCCGGAACTGGGGGTTAGGAGACCCCCACTCCGCGGCACCCGCGGCCGCGAGCTACGCGATTGATGCCCCGCGAGCTGAGCGTTCGGCGGTCAGCCGCTGCTTCCGCGTGACGTGGAGTCGCGGAACCGACCGCGCGGTGTCAGGCCCCGATCGCTGACAGCTCGACGGTGTCGATCCCGAACCGGCTGTTGGACGCGAAGGTGATCCGGTGGAGCCCGGCCTCGAGGACATGGATCCCGAGCCCGAGAGCCCCCGCCGGGACCACCCGACCAGCGTACAGATCGAACACCCCAGCAGGAGAGCCGTCGACCTCGACCTCCACGACGCCAAAGTCCGGGGCCGAGGTCGCGCGGGCCTGCACCAGGTACCGGCCGGACTCTTGGACCGCGAACTGCAGCTCGACCCGTCCGCCGCTGCGATTCCCGCAGAACAGCTGCTGCTGGTTGCTCCACATCGGCCCCCCAAAGGCCGCCATCCCCTGCGGCTCGGCGTCGCACCCCTGCTGGGCGACGACCAGGAGAGACTCGGCCTCGAGCCTCGTCACTCGTCCGCGGTCGGCGACAAGCTCGAGCCATACCGCGTCGTTGGTCCAGGCCCGGGCGTAGGCGTAGGACATCACACCGTAGCCATGATCTCCCCAGTCGGGGCCGAAGCTGTTCCGGAACCGGAACGAACCCCCCCCGGGGATCGCCGGATCGTTGGTGTAGCCGACGAAGACGACGCTGTGACCGTCGAACACCTGATCGGCGGCCGGGACCACGATCAGCGAGGCCTCGCCGAGAACCTTCGGCCATCGCAAGCCGACCGCGACCGGTCGCCCGGCGTCCAACACCGTTCGGATGACCGCCAGCTCGGTGTCGGTCATCGGACGTTTCACGTCCCACCGACGGATCCAGTGGACCCGCCACCGGTGAGCCAGGGCGGTGGCTTCGGAGAGGACGTGGGAGGGCGGACGGCGACTCGGATCGGGGGTCGCGGCATAAGGCATGGACCGCTCGGGACAGATCCCGAACCTCTCGAGCGCGTCGACCGCCTCGTGGAACATCGCCGAGTCGCCCGACGACCCGGTTGACTCGTTCGCAGCCCAGATCAGGAACTCTTCGGACAGATCGGCCCGCACCTCGAAGGCAGCGAGTGCTGTGACCGCGAACAGGGAGCACACGTCCCGGTCTCCCTGGGCTCCGACCGGGAGCCCTTCGAATACCGCGTCGATCTCTGGCGAGCCCTGTGCTCCACCAGCAAAGAGCATCATCAGGAGACACGTCATCCAAATCGTTAACGCGGGACTCTGCCTGTCGGAAGGCCGCTACCGGGTCTCGAGCGTCAAGACCCGCAGCGGGAGCTGCGTCGTCCACCCGGCGTGGACCGACGACGGAAGGCGGTGCAGCTGTTCGTGCAGCAGCTGGCCCACGCCAACGGCTCCGGGGGCCCCCCGACGCCGAGGTGTGCCCCACAAGCGGCTGATCGGGGTCAGAGCTGCTTGTAGAAGTAGGTGGTGGCGCACGGGGTGCCGTCGGGGAGCTGCGCGTAGTTCGGGATCACCCCCACCCGGTGCCACCCGGCCCGGGTGTACAGCCGCTCCGCGTCGCTGCCGGTGACCGTGTCGAGCACCAGGACCCCCCGCCCGCGGAGGCGCGCCTCCGCCTCGAGCGCGGTGAGCAGCCGATCGGCGATCCCGCGCCGGCGGGCGTCGCGGTGGACCAGCATCTTTGCGACGTCGGCGCGGTGTGGCTGGTTCTCCGGCGTCGCGAGGACGAGCTGGGCCGTCCCCACGATCCGCCCGCCGATC
>JBEBJC010000479.1:0-6382 GCA_040080105.1 Myxococcota bacterium | reverse complement strand
GTGCTCGCCGCCGGCCTCGCGCAGCGCGGGCTCCGGGTGGTGATGCTCGAAGAGGGAGGCCTGTACGGCAGCGAGGCGTTCCGCCGCCTCGACGAGGCGTGGAGCCTTCCGTCGCTGTACCAGGAGCGCGGCGGGCGAGCGACCGCCGATCAGGCGATCACCGTGCTGCAGGGCCGCTCGGTGGGCGGGGGCACCACGGTCAACTGGACCACCTGCTTCCGCACCCCGGACCGGGTGCTCGCCCACTGGCGCTCGGCGCACGGGGTCGACACGTTGGCCCCAGAGGTGCTCGCCCCGCACTTCGACGCGGTGGAGGCGCGGCTCGGGATCTCGCGGTGGGACCAGGTCCCGCCGAACCCCAACAACGGGGCGCTCGCGCGCGGCGCGGGGGCGCTCGGGTGGAGCTGGGATCACACGCGCCGGAACGTGCGGGGGTGCCAGGACAGCGGGTACTGCGGCTTCGGCTGTCCGTTCGACGCGAAGCAGGCGATGCACCTCACCTACGTGCGCGACGCGCTCGACGCGGGCGCCACGTTGTTCGCCGACACCCGCGCCGAGCGGATCGCGCTCGACCCGCAAGGCCGAGCGTCGGTGGTGCACGCGGTGGGGATGGAGCGGGGGCGCGACCGGCCGACCGCGGTGAAGATCGAGATCACCGCCGACCGGGTGGCGCTGTGCGGCGGCGCGATCAACTCCCCTGCCCTGCTGCTCCGCTCGGGCCTCGATCGCGGTCCGGTCGGGCGGCGCACCTGGCTGCACCCGGTGGTGTCGGTGCTCGGGGTGTACCCGGACCGGATCGACGGGTGGTACGGCGCGCCGCAGTCGGTCACCTCGCACCAGTGGATCGACGAGCCGGAGCTCGGGATGTTCCTCGAGGCGGCGCCAGTGCACCCGATGCTCGCGGGCGCGAGCGCCGCCGGGTTCGGGGCGGACCGCCAGCGGCAGATGGGGTCCCTCGCGCACACCGCCAGCCTGCTCGCGATCTGCGCCGACGGGTTCTCCGCGGGCGAGCTGGGCGGCACCGTGAGCGTTCGCAGCGACGGCCGGGCCCGGCTCGACTACCCGATCGGGGCCGAGCTCGAGCGGGCGTTCCGACGGGCACACGAGCGTCTGGCGCGGCTGCACCTCGCGGCGGGGGCGGAGCGGGTGTTCACGCTGCACGCCGAGCCGGTGGAGATCGGCTCGGAGGCGGACCTGTCCCGCCTCGACGCCGCCCGGTACGGGGCGCACGCGCACCGGATCTTCTCGGCCCACCAGATGGGCGGCTGCGCGATGGGGCCCGGCGGGGTGGTCGACGCCGAGCTGCGCCACCACGGGGTGCCGAACCTGTTCGTGGTCGACGGCAGCGTGTTGCCGACGTCGCTCGGGGTGAACCCGAGCGAGACGATCTACGGGATCGCCCACTGGGCGGTCGACCGGGTTTCGACGGGCTGAATCGGGCCACGCACCCGATGCCGCAGGATCGTTCACTGGCGACCGGACCGGTCAGCGCCGACCGCCCCGAGCACGCGGGACGGAGGAGAGGGGGAGGAACATGGCGCTGGGACGAGGGACCTGCGGAGCGGCCCCCTCGGCCAGCCCGATCTCCACGAAACCAAAGGGACGGTAGAACTCGACGGCGGCCGGCTTCGCGTCGACGACCAGCCCGACGCAGCCGAGCTCGTCGCGCATCCTCTCGGCCAGCTCGACCGAGAAGCGCAGGAGCGACCTCCCGACGCCTCGGCCGCGCGCCGAAGCGGCGGTCGCGAGGCGGGCGACCCGGAGGACCGGCACCGGGTAGGGCGGGAGGCGACGGCCCGTCGGGAGGGTGTCCGCCTCGAGTTGGCTGGCGGACACCGTCACGAAGCCGAGGATTTCGGTGCCCTCCACTGCGACGTAGGTCACGCCGATGTGATGTCGGAACTGGTTCTGGCCCGCGTACCGATGGAAGTACAGGTCGAGCGCGCCGTCGCCAGAACCGAACCTCGCCCGGTCGTCGTCCGGCGCCAGGGCTCGGATCTCAACGGTCATCGAAGAGCTTCTTCATGGCCTCGGTCGGCTCGGGCGGATGCTCCAACAGGTCCCGCACTCGCGCCGCGCTCTCAACGTCGAGCACCAGGCGGGCGGGAACCCTGACGTCCTCGGGGAGCTCCTCCAACGCGAGAAGGTGATGGAGAAGCGCCTGCTCGACGAGCCAGCCCTTGGATACCCCGTGAGCGCGCGTGTAGCGATCGAGACGCGCCTTGGTCTCGTCAGAGACGAACGCAGAGATCTGGACCTGGGCCACCGACCACCTCTACCAAAAAGTAGCATCTACAATTCTGTAGTCAAGCCGCGAGCAGCTCCCGCGCCCGGGTGCACCAGACGCCGTCCCACAGGGTCCGTGCGCCCCGGCGCGAGCGCCTACGGGATCGCCCACTGGGCGGTCGACCGGGTCGCGCGGGGCTAGTTCTCCCTTTGAGCCACCTTCCCCCTCTCCCCAGGGAGCAACCTTCCCCCTCTCCCTTTGGGAGAGGGCCGGGGTGAGGGTCACCCCAGGGAGCCGACCGCTCAGTCGGCCAGGGCTACATCGTCGGCGATCAACACCGGGCTCACCGCGGTCGCGTCGCTGTACACGATCAGGTTGTACGCGGCGCCCGCCGCGCACCCCTGGCCCGGGTGCTGCGCGACCCACACGTCGACCACGCCGCCGGTCCACCCGTCGTTGGTCACACACGCCGCCGGGCACGCCTGGGTCGCCCCGGTCCACGCGGTCACCTGGCAGCTCTCTTCGTCGTCGAGCTCGCTGCGGGACGGATCGAGCCCGAAGTGGGTGGTGCCGTCGCCGTCGACCACGTACGCGAGCAGATCCGCCGCGCCGGGCGCCGCGTTCTGCACCACCACCGACACCCCTTCCCCGGCCACCACCGGCGCCGGGACCTGCCACCGGTCCCACGCCGCCCCGGACGCGAGGTCGGCGCACGGCAAGGTCCCCGTGGCCACCAGCGCGCTCGCCAACACCACCGGGCACTGGCCCGACGCGAGATCGTCGCCGCCGTCGCAGTCCTGATCGGTTCCGTCGAGCGGGACGTCGAGCGCGCCCGGGTACCGGTCCTCCTCGAGATCCGAGCAGTCCGGCCCCCCGCAGGTGCCGGCGAGGGACCCGTCGCCGTCGGAGTCGCGGCACTCGTGGCTCGCGACCTCCAGCTGGTACGGCTGGGCCGCGTCGGCCAGCGCGCCCGACACCCACACCAGGTACGTGTCCGCCCCCCAACCCACCGCGAGCTCGGGGCAACCGCCCTGCGCCGACGCCCCGGGGAACGGCAGGCCGTCCTCGTCGGTCACGGTGAGGCCCAGGGCGAGCGCGTCACACGGCAGTCCGGTGGGCGCGAGCGACAGGTCGAGCACGTCGAGCGGCCCGAGCTCGACCCGGAACAGGTCGACCGGCCAGCCGTACACCGGCGACACGTTCTCGGTGCACACCACCAGGTCGAGCGTCGACGGCACCGGGACCGGCGCCGCGGTGAGCAGCGTGTCGTTCGGCTCGTACCCGTCGTCGACACACGGACCCGGGTCGGTGTCGGTGTCCGCGTCGGTGTCGGTGTCCGCGTCGGCATCGGCATCGGCATCGGCGTCCGCGTCGAGCAACGCCTCGAGCTGCTCGTGGTTCCGAGCGTGTTGGGAGGGGTCGACCCACGGGCATCCGAGCAACACGAGCGCGAGCATGGTCACTTCCCGAACACGGCGGCGCCGAGCAACACCACCGCCGCGCCGCCGGCGGCGCCGGACGCGACGGTGGCCCCGTTGACCGTGTAGTACAGCCCGTCGGTGGCCCGCTGATCGTAGGCCCACCGCGCGACCCACGCGGTCCCGAACAACGCGCCGCCGGCGACGGCGAACCCCGCCGCCGACTCGAGCCGGGTCTTGCGCGCGGCGGTCCACGGCCGCGGCTCCTTCGGCGGGCGGATCTTCGCGTTCGGGTGGGTGAACCACCGCGGCGGCTCGGGCACCTGCTCGAGCGGCGGACCGAGCAGGTCGTCGGGGAACATCGTGCCGTCTTGCCACCGCGACGCGACCATCCGCCCCATCCCGTCGCCCACCTGCAGCAGGTGCGGCAGCTCGGGCTCGGCCTGCGGGACGGTGAGGAACCGCCCGTCGAGGAACACGCCGCCCCGCTCGGGCACCACCAGCCCCGCCCCCTCGATCGGCACCGGGGCCGGCACCTCGAGCGTCGGCAGCAGCGCGCGCACCGAGTGCTCCGGCGGGACGTACGCCGGCCAATCGATCCCGGGCTCGAGCGCCTTCGCGGTGGTGGCCCACCGCAGGGTCTCGTTCTCGTCGAGGTCGAGCGCGTACAGGTACGACCGGCGGATCGCGTACTTCGCGAGGTCGACGCTCGGCACCACCTGCACGATGCACGGCACCCGAGGGTACGCCCCGTCGAGCATCCGGCGCGCGTCGGAGAACTCCTGCGCCACGATCAGCGCGTCGACCTCGTCGAAGAACCGCTCGAACTGGACGAGGTACAGGTCCGGGCAGTCGGCGGGGCGGCCGTGGGCGATCGAAGAGAGGAGCGCGAGCATCGCCCGACTGTACCCCGGCGAGCCCGCCCGCGGGGTTCGTGGTACCGGGGTCGGCGATGGCGCGTGGATGTTGGGCCCTGCTGATCGCGCTCGAGGCGTGCGCACCGGTCACCCGGGTCCGGCGCGCGCTCGCGCCCGAGTCGTTCGTGACCCCGGAGAGCCCGGTCGGGGCGCTGGCGGTGGTCGCGGTGAAGCCCGGGTGGCACGACGTCCCGGTCGCCCCGTACGCCCCCGACATCGCCTACGTCCGCGACGGGGTGGTGTGGATGCGGCCGGTCGAGCTCACCGACCGCGGCACGATCACGATCAGCCCGCTGCGGCCCGACGTGACGCTCGGGTTGTACTCGCGCCACGTCGGGCTCGTCCCGCGCGACTTCCAGCGGATCCTGGACCGCTCGGGCACGTTGCCGGGCGAGCTCGAGACCGCGATCCGGTTCGAGCCCACCGGCGCGCTCGGCGCGAGCGCGTACACGGTGGCGGTGGCGGACCTGCAGAACGTGTACAGCGACGACACGCTCGAGGACGGCGACCTGTTGATGCTCGAGGTCCGCGCGGTCGGGGAGACGTCGGAGCGGTACCTGTTCCAGACGTTCGACTTCGGCTGGCGCACCCGCGCGGGCGCGGGCGTGCTGCTGCGGGTCCCGACGCCGCTGTTCGACGAGGGTCGCGGCTCGCTCACCCCGGCGCTGACCGCGTCGATGGCGTTCGGGTACCGCCCGCGGACCCGCGGTTCGGCGGTGGCGTTCCTCACCGAGCAGTTCGCGCTGGTGGGCAGCGTGGGGGTGGGCTCCACCGTGCTCGAGGTCGACGGCATCGACAACCAGCTGCAGACCGCGTTCAACGCGGCGCTGGTGGGCGGCGGGGTCGACGTGTTCCAGATGTTCAGCGTGCAGGTGCTGGGCAACGCCTCCGCGCCGTTCCGCGACGACGTGGAGTCGGGGTGGGCGCTCGCGGTCGGGTTCGACGCGGTGCAGGCGGCCCGGTTCGCCGACGACCTCGGCACCCGCTTGCTGCGCGAGAACCCGATGCGGGAAGAGCGGGCCTCACGGGCCGATCGACCACTCCCACCGGCGCCGGCCCAGCGCTGAGGCGACCCCGTGCAGCCCGACCCCGGCCGCGGCGGTGCACGCGAGCCCCGCGGCCGGCCACGCGAGCGCGAGCGCGACCAGCGCCGCCGCCAGCAGGTCGAGCGCGAGTGACTCGATCGGCGCCTGCCACGCCCCCCGGGCCTCCGACTCGACCCGCAGCCGGGTCTTGCCGAGCCCGACCAGGAACGACACCGCCGCGGCGAGGCCCGCCGCCCCGCCGGCCGCCGGGTCGAACGCGAACACCACCCCGGCCGCCCACGCGGGCCGGAGCACGAGGCCTGCGGCGTCGAGCGCGTGATCGAACCCCGCGAGCTTGTCGCCCGCCACCTCCGCCACCACCAGCGCCGCGACCGCGGCCGCGACCGCCGGCGAGGTCAGCCACCCGGGGGCGTGTGGCAGCGCGCCCAGCGTCGCCACCAGCGCGAGCACGAACGGCGCGAGGAAGATCCGGAGGCCGGTGGTGGCGCCGAGGGCGGCCGCGCCCCACGCCACCCCGACCGCCGACGCGGGACCCACCACCGACTCCATCGGCCCTCCGGCGGGTAGACGCCCGCGCTCGCCCGATCCTTCGGTCCAACGGAATTGTGCCGGCCGATCCCCCTCTCCCCCGCGGCGGGGGAGAGGGGGAAAACGTGCTTCACCCCGGCTCTAACCGGCCCCCTCTCCCCTCTGGGGAGAGGGTTGGGGACGTCACTACAGTTCTGTCAAGCGATGAGGTGGGGATCAGGACCTGGGCGGTGGCCGCGTTCCGCG
>JBEBJC010000478.1:0-6386 GCA_040080105.1 Myxococcota bacterium | reverse complement strand
CGCCCGCACGGTCGCCTCACTCGCGGCCGCGGCCGCCGACGAGCGGGTCGACCTCGGGCCCGACGTGGACCCGGACGAGCTGGTGGAGCAGCTGCGCGCGCTGCCCGGGATCGGGCCGTGGACCGCTCAGTACGTGGCGATGCGCGCCGCCCACTGGCCCGACGCGTTCCCCGCGGGGGACCTGGTGGTCCGACAGGCGCTGGGCGGGGTGTCCGAGCGCGAGGCGGCTGCGCGGGCCGAGGCGTGGCGCCCATGGCGGGCGTACGCGACGATGCACTTGTGGACCGGGGGTGGGGGATGACCGTGCGGAGCCTGCAGACGCCGATCGGGCTGGTGTGGGTCGAGGGAGACGCGCAGGTGGTGCGGCGGATTGGGTTCGCAACCGAACCTCCGCCCGCGGGTGGAGACGACGAATCCCCGGCGGTGGACCGAGCGGTGGACCAGCTCGAGGCCTACTTCGCCGGGGAGCGCACCTCGTTCGACCTCCCGCTGGCGCCTGGAGGCACCCCGTTCCAGCGGCGGGTGTGGGACGCGCTGCAGACGATCCCGTACGGCGCGACCGTGTCGTACCGGGACATCGCCGAGCGGATCGGCGCGCCCAAGGCGGTCCGCGCGGTCGGCGCTGCCAACGGGCGGAACCCGCTGCCGATCGTGGTGCCTTGCCACCGGGTGATCGGCTCGGACGGGTCCCTCACCGGGTTCGCCGGCGGGTTGGACACCAAGCGCCGGCTACTGGCGCTGGAGTCGCCCACGTTGTTCCCGCAGGCGCCCCGCGCAGCGGACGCTACAGCGAGAAGATGATCTCCTCGAGCAGCACCAACATGTCGCCCGTGGTCTGGTTCTCGTTGTGGAACGAGGTGTACACCACGGTCCCGTCTCCGTCGTGGAACCGCACCGCCATCGGACCCGAGCCGGGCGCCGCCCCGCCGAACGCCCCGTCGCGGTACTTGTAGTCGCCCTCGAGCAGCCACTCGGCCTTGGCGTCCTCCATCGCCACCCAGTCCCACAGGTCGAAGTGCAGGTTCGCCTGGTCGCCGCCGAGCGCGCTCACCATCGCCGGATCGAGCACCACCGCGTCCACGTCGCCGCGGTTGCCGCGGCGCGCGTCGTTGTTGTCGTTGTCGTCGCCGAGGAAGTCGATCTGGTCTCCCCACGGCCCCTCGACCATCAGGAACGCCCAGTCGGACGCGTACAGCGAGCCGCCGCCCTTCACGAAGTCGCGCAGGTTGTCCGCGATCTCGACCTTGTCGGACAACCAGTTCTCTTGCATACCGCAGTTGAAGAAGATCAGGTCGTACTCGGCCATCCGCGCCGGATCGAGCAGCAGGTCCACGTGGTCCTGCCCGCTCTTGCCGTTGATCTGGTCGTACTCGAGCCCGAGTCCGTCGAGCAGGTCTTCGATCTTGTCGTACAAGCCGGTGACCACGGCGATCTCCAGGTCTCCCTGCTCGAGCGGGACACACTCGTCCTCGTTCGACAGGTTCGTCACCCGGCCGGCCTCGAGCACCACCTCCTCGGTCAACACGAACGACCCCTTCTCGATCACCACCTCCCACGTCCCCGGGGGCAGGTCGTCGATCACGAACAGCCCGGACGCGTCGGTCGTCGACTGCACCGGCTCGGGCTCGACCATCACCGTCACGTCCGCGTGGGTCACGGGCCCGGCACCGTTCGGCGAGCACACGGTGCCCCGCAGCGTCGCGGGCTCGTCGGGCGCGGGCGGCGCCGGCGGGTCCGGCTCCTCCTCGACCGGGGTCTTCGGTTCCAACCCGAGGTGCAGCCCCGACTCCGAGCTGCAGCCGATCACCATCGCTACACCGACAATCCACCCAGTCCGCATGGTCCGCCTCTCGCGCGAAACAGTAGAGCAACTTCCGTTCCTCCACAACCGAAACGTGCGGGCCCGCTCACGGACGGGGTCCTCACCGGTCGGCCGTCCCCCGCTGCGGCGATTGTTCCGCGCTCCTGCGGACCGGCACCCACGCGCCGTCCACGCCGAAGATCGGCAAGATCGGCAGGCCGAACCCGTAGCCGGGGCGGGGCGACTCGCCGAACCCGGTGATGACCGGCTCCACGACCCGCTGGTTGGTGGCGTTCTTCAGCTCGAGGGAGGTGGTCCAGGTCCAGCGGCGGGTGGTCCACTGGCGCGCGTACCGGGCGTCCACCGTCCACAGCGGCGGGAGCCGGGGATCGGCGGCGGCGAGATCGAGCTGCACGGTCTGCTGGGTCAGCAGGTCGAACGCCGAGATCGGCGTCCACACCCCGGCCTCGCGCAGCCGGGGGAACCCCGAGGTGGCCCGGGCCCGCGCGGACACCGTCTGGGCGTGCGGGAGCTGCTGGATCCACACCACGTCGAGCTGCCACGGGAGCTCGAACGGGGAGGGGAGCCAGCGCTGGTCGAGGTCCTCGCGCCGGTCGCTCGTGGTGTACTGCAGGACGGTCGACAAGGTGAACCCGTCGCGGGTCAGCCGCGCCGCGGTCTCCACCCCGGCCGCCCGGCCGTTCGAGCCGCCGATCGACCCGTCGAGCTCGATCTCGGCGAGGTCGTCGCTGCGTCGGATCCACGCGTCGGCGCTGACCGTCACCCCGCCCCGGCGGAGCGTCGCCCCGACCGAGCCCTGATCGGAGCGCTCGAGTGGCAGGTACGCGCCGTCGGGGATCGGCAGCCACAGCGTGGTGGTCGGCAGCTGCTCGAGGTGCCCGAGCTCGCCCCGCACCTCGACCCCGGGGGCGGCGGGCCAGCGCATCCCGGCGCGCGGGCTCACCCCGTGCAGGACCGGCCAATCCTCGGCGTCGACCGCGGCGACCGTCGCGCGGGCCTCCGACCACAGCTGCACCGGCCCGTCGATCGCCGCGTCGACGTACGGGTCGACCGTGACCACCGGGACCGCGACGGCCACGTCGTTCAACGCGAGGTCGAACGCGTGGTGGCGGACCTCGAACCCGCCTCCCAGCGTCGCGCCGTCGGACACGGAGGCGCGGCCCTCCGCGCGCAACCCGAGGTCGCGCTCGGCCACCCGCTGCACGTCGCCGGTCGGATCGGCGTCCGACAGCGTCCGCACGGTGTGCGCGATCCACGGCGACAGGGTCAGTCCGCGCGCCAGCGCGAGCTTGGCCTGCACCTGCGCGGAGCGCTGCTCGATGTGGACCACCAGCCCGGACGGGTACGACGGCGCGTCGATGCCGTCGCCGGCGAGCAGCCCGAGCACCCGCACCGGACCCGCCTCGACCACCGTCGACGCGTCCCAGAACCGCGGGGCGATCCCGGCGGCGTCGGGGCCGAGCGCGAGCCCGAGCACCCCGTCGAGCCAGCTGCGGCGCGCCGCCACCGCCACCCCGCCGCCGCGCACCGGCGCCTCGGCGAACGCGTGCGCGAACACCAGGTTCGCTCCGGCGTCGACCCGAGGGACCTCGCCGATCGGTCGTGGGACGAGGTCGACCGCGCCCGAGATCGCGTCGCCGTACCGCGCCGGGAACAGGCCGGGCCAGAACCGGATCTGCTCGATCAGCTGCGGGTGCAGGACGCTGGTGAACCCGCCGAGGTGGTACACCAGCGGGACCGGCACCCCGTCGAGGTACAGCCCCACGTCGTCGAAGTCGCCGCCGCGGACCAGCAGCCATCCGGCGTCGTACGGGGTGCGGGTGAGCCCGGGCTCGGTGGTGAGCGCGCGCAGCGGGTCTCCGAGGGTCGCGGGCACCGCGGCGGCCCGTTGGGTGGCCACCGACCGCGCCCGGGACGGGGTCCCGTCGTACACCGCGACGATCTCGTCGTCTCCGAGGCGATCGGGCTCCACCCACAGCTCGAGCTCGAGGGTCGTGCCGGGCGCGACGTCGAGCACCACCGGCGGGTCGACCCGCCACTGGGTCCCCGCCACCGCCACCGCAGCGGGGCCCAGGGTGAGGTTGCGCACCACGAACCCGCCGCCCGTGTCGGTGTGGACGACCCGATCCCCGACCAGCAGCGCGAGCTGCACGGGTCGGCCGGTGCCCTCTGCCCGCACCACGCCGGAGACGCTGATCGGCGGCTCGGGGAACACCCAGGTGAACGGCGCGGGCTCCGCCCCGAGCCCGGTACACCCGCCGAGCGTCGCCGCCACCGCGTCCACCAGCGCGGGCGGGCCGGTCCACCCGGTGGCGCGCACACCCGCCGCCGTCTGCTCCAGCGTGGCCTCGACCACCGCCGGACCGAGGTCCACCCCGGGCGGCCACGGGACCTCGGGGCACGCCGCCCGCGCGTCGAGCGCCCCGAACCCCAGCGCGGCGACTACAGCCGCGGCCGGTAGAACTGGAGCACGTAGTCGTGCACCATCCGGTGCGAGTTGAACTTCGGCGCGCCCGACTTGACGCTGCTGCGGATCCGCTCGATCCACCCCGTCGGGACGCCGTGGGTCCGCGCCTCCCACGCCGCGATGACCTGCGACTCGAGGACCTCGTACAGCGCCTCGGCGTCGAACGCGTCCTGCGCTGTCTCGTCGGTCCATTCTTCTCCAGACCCGATCGCCCACCCGTTCGTCCCGTCGAACCCTTCGGGCCACCACCCGTCGAGCACCGACAGGTTCAGCCCACCGTTGAGGATCACCTTTTGGCCGCTGGTGCCGGACGCCTCGTGGGGGCGCCGGGGGTTGTTCAACCATACGTCGGCGCCGGCGGTGATCGCACGTCCGAGGGCGATGTCGTAGTCGGGCAGCAGCACGACCCGCGACCGGAACGCCATCGACTCGCTCTCCTTCAGCACGTCGCGGACGATGTCCTGCCCGCCGAAGTCGCGCGGGTGTGCTTTGCCGGCGAACACGATCTGGACGTGGTGATCCTCGAGCAGGGCCCGGAGGCGCTCGCGCTGACGGAACATCAGGTTCCCGCGCTTGTACGGAGCAAACCGACGCGCGAACCCGATGGTCAGGGCCTCCGAGTCGAACCGCCGGCCGGTCTTCACCCCGATCAGGTGGACCAGCCGCGCCCGCAGCGCCTGGCGCAGCGAAACCCACTCGGAGTCGGGGATCGCGTCGACCCCGGCCCAGACCTCCTCGTCCCACGGGTGCTCGCGCCACTCCGGCAGGAACCGGTCGAACAGGTCGCGGGCCTCGGGCGCCATCCAGAACACCGGGTGTACGCCGTTGGTCACGTGGTGGATCGGCACCGCGTCCTCCGCGACGTTCGGCCACAGGTCGCGCCACATCGCGCGCGACACCCGGCCGTGCAGCGCCGACACCCCGTTGCTGGCGGCGGAGGTCTTGAGCGCCACGACCGTCATGCACAGCGTCTCGTCGGCCGTGCCCGGCACCACCCGCCCGAGGTCGAGCAGGTCCCCGAGCGGCAGCCCGGTCTCCTCACACCACGGGCCCAGCGTCGCCTCGACCAGCGCCGCCGAGAACCGATCGTGGCCGGCCGGCACCGGGGTGTGGGTGGTGAACACACACCGGGCCGCCACCTTGGCCTGCGCGTCGGCGACGGACTCGCCCTCGTTCGCGATCCGATCGGCGATCAGTGCCGCGGGGACGAACGCGCAGTGGCCTTCGTTGAGGTGGTACACCCCGATGGCGAGCCCCAGCGCCGACAGCGCCCGAACCCCGCCGATCCCCAGCAGCACCTCCTGCTGGATCCGGGTGACCTCGTCGCCGCCGTACAGCTGGTGCGTGAGCTTGCGATCCTCGGGGAGGTTCGTGTCGAGGTCGGTGTCGAGCAGCACGAGCCGGCACCGGCCCACGTCGAGCTGCCACAGGCGCGCGCGTACGGCGCGGGCGCCGATCGGCACCGTGATGTGCACCTGGGCGCCGGTGGCGTCGGCGCACGGCCGGATCGGGATCCGCGACCACTCGGCCTGGGGGTACGCCGCGATCTGGCGCCCATCGTCGATCACCTGCCGGAAGTACCCGGACCGGTACAGCAGCGAGATCCCGACCAGCGGGACGCCGAGGTCGGACGCCGACCGGACGTGGTCCCCCGCAAGCACGCCGAGGCCGCCGGAGTACAGGTGCAGGCTCTCGTGCAGCCCGAACTCCATCGAGAAGTACGCGATGCCGGTCTCGAGCAGCTCCGGCACTTCGCGGGCGCACCACCCGCGCGACTCGACGTACGTCCGGAACCGCGCGTGGACCCGCTCGACCCGCGCCGCGAACGGCGAGGCCTCGAGGGTGGCGAGCCGCTCGGGCTCTACGTCCTGCAGCAGCGCCACCGGGTTGTGTCCGTGCCGCTCCCACCGGAACGGGTCGATCTCGGACCACAGGGAGGTCGCCTCGGTGTCCCAGCTCCACCACAGGTTGGCCGCGAGCGCGGTCAGCCGTTCGTGCATCGTCGTCGCCATGGTTCCCTCGGATCGCCTGCGCAGGCGAGACGGGTAGCGTAACTCCAAATGGGGTTACGCACCCACGTGGCGATCGGGGGAGGGG
>JBEBJC010000477.1:0-6400 GCA_040080105.1 Myxococcota bacterium | reverse complement strand
TCCCACCGCCGCGCTCCCGCAGCTGACGCCAGGTTCACCCGGCCATCGGACGAGCGGTTAGATCGGAGCATGGCCTTCGCACGAACCCGCAGGATCCTGACGCTCGACGAGTACTTCGACGTGGAGCTGCTGAGCGAGGTCAAGCACGAGTTCTTGGACGGCGAGATCCTCGCGATGTCGGGCGGCTCTCCTCGCCACAACACGGTCGCGAGCAACCTCCTGCGCATCCTCGCGACGGCGTTGCGCGCCAGCTCGTGCCGAGCGCTCGGCAGCGACCAGCGCGTCGCCACGCCCGACGGGCTCTACACGTACCCGGACCTGTCGGTGTTCTGCGGCCCGATGGTGTTCGCAGGCGGGCGTTCGACGACCGCGACCAACCCGAGCCTGCTCGTCGAGGTGCTGTCCGACTCCACCCGCGACTACGATCGCGGCGAGAAGCTCGACAAGTACAAGCGGATCCCGAGCCTCGGCGACATCCTGCTGGTCGAGCCCGCGTTCGTCCGGGTCGAGCACTGGGTGCGCAGCGGCGATGACTGGTCCCGCACCTTCCACCTCGATCTGGAGGAGGGGATCGCGCTCGCCGGGTGCCGGGTCACCGTCCCGATCGCCGAGATCTACGAGAACCTCGACGGCCTGCCGGACTGACGGGCCGTCGAGTGGTCCCGGTCGCGCACGACCAGATGCGCTGCGGAACGAGGTCGACAATCTCCTGGTCGAGGATCAGGTCTCGGCGCGCTTCAGCGGGTCCGCGAAGCCACGGGACTCGACCTGAAGGATGCGATGTCGATCGTGCTGGGCCGGAAGGTAGGGAGCGTTCCGCCGAAGCCGCTCCCGACCGTCGACGAGCTGGTGCAGTCCGCAGGGCGCCCTCCTACCTGTCACCGCGTATGGGTCCGCATCAGTCTCCGACGACCACGTCGATCGGAGCGAGGCCGGCGGCTTCGGCGTACGCTACCTGTTCGGGGCACAGCTTCCACCGTGCCCCCGGGTGGGTCTGTCCGAACCGGACCATCCGCCGGAGCAGGTGCTCGTCGAGCCTGCAGTCGGTGAGATCCACCGCGACGGGCTCGTCGGAGCCGATCCGCTCGACCGCTGCTCGCAGCAGGCGCGGTCCGTAGAGCCGCGGCGCGATCCGCAGGTGCCACGGCGGGCCGGAGAGCCGTACGTGTTCGAACCCGGGGTCGAGATCGGCCGCCGTCGTCAGCGCCGCGTGACGTGCGGGCCGGCGGAACGGAGCCTCGGCCGCGACCGAGGCCACGGCGATCCCGACCTCGCGCATCCAGACGTCGACGGAGAAGTGTCCGATCGCCTCAGTCGACGAGCCGTCGGGCCACGCGATCCGCACGAGGCCGGAGGTTCCGTCGAGCCACTGCAGGTCCGAGACCTCCCGCCGCTGCCGCCCGACGTTCTCGATCCGGCCCGCGAGCGCGAGCGCCGACGCATCGGAGAGCTCGATGGTCTCGAGCTGCCGGAGCCGCGGACCCGGATCGGCGTGCGAGACGGACAGGGTCGCCCGATCGGACAGGCAGAACGTCGCCGCCACCGCGTCGTCGAACGAGGGGGCGCAGAACACCTGGGGAACCTGGTCCGCGCCGAGTCGAGCGCCCGCAGCACCCGGTTCGACCCGGACGAGTCGGGGCGCGAGTTCACGGCCCCTTCGTGCGTGATCCGCGGTCGAGATGTCTCGAAGATCCGGCGCTGGCCGACCCGGCGGCGGTCGCCGCCGACGCGTTCACCTGGCTCACGACCGGCGAGGTTGGCGAGGCGCTGACGCAGCACCTGTCGGTGGTGGAGCGCCTGGCGGCGAGCGCGGACGTGACGCTCGGCGTCGATCTGACGATCGCGTCGGTGGAGGCCGAGATCGAGGAGGAGGCCGGGGTCGGGGTGATGGAGAGCGCCCACGTCGCGGGCGGAGTGGGCCTCGTGTACCAGCGCGACCGCGTGCTCGGGGAGCTGTGCGCGCCGCCGTCGATCGACGAGTTGCTGTCCGTCGTGCGAGCGGGGGGCCGGGGCCGCGGTGGCTTGACCGCTCGACCCGACAAGGGATCAATTACGCACGATTTGGTTGCATTCATTTTTGATTCACCTTATGAGCGTTTGGAGATGAGAAGAGTGCAACCATCCGTCCAGGAGAGTGGCTTTGAACAGTGACCAGTTGTCGGGCCAATGGGATCAGCTGAAGGGTAAGGCGAAGCGCCTGTGGGGCGAGCTCACCGACGACGACCTCCTCAAGGCCGAGGGCTCCGCAGACAAGCTGTACGGGGTCATCCAGGAGAGGTTCGGCGACACCAAGGAGCAGATCCGCAAGCGGCTCGACAAGATCGAGTTGCCCTGAGTTCTTCGATTCCGACACGAATTTGATGCAAGGATATTGACTTCTGCCCGCTGGTGACGAGGTCAGCAACAGGGAGCCGATTCCATCGGCTCCCCGGGAGGATGTCATGGCCGTACTCGAAGGGAAGGTCGCGATCGTCACTGGCGCAGGCTCGGGGATCGGCCGTGCGATCGCCTGGCAGTTCGCCGCCGAAGGGGCGCGGGTGGTGGTGTCGGACATCGACGACGCCGGACTTCGCACCACCGTCGACCAAATCGTCACCAGCGGCGGGAAGGTCGCGTCCGTGCACGCCGACAGCTCGTCGCCGGCAGACCACGAGCGCATGGTGAGCGCGGCCCTCGAAGTGTTCGGTGGGCTGCACGTGGCGGTGAACAACGCCGGAATCGCCGGTCCGGCCGCACCGGTGGGTGAGTACCCGCTCGAGGGGTGGGACAAGGTGATCGCGGTGAACCTGTCGGGCGTGTTCTACGGGATGCGGTACCAGATCCCGGCGATGTCGGGGACGGGCGGCTCGATCGTGAACATCGCGTCGATCCTCGGGCAGGTCGGGTTTCGCAATGCGGCGGCCTACGTGGCCGCGAAGCACGGCGTGGTCGGCTTGACCCAGAGCGCGGCGCTGGAGTACGGCCCGAAGCGGATCCGCATCAACGCGGTCGGGCCGGCGTTCATCAACACCCCGCTGCTGACCGCGAACCTGCCTGCGGAAGCCCTGGCGGGGCTCGCGAGCCTGCACGCCGTCGGTCGCCTCGGAGAGTCGCCGGAGGTGGCGGAGCTGGTGACGTGGCTGGCATCCGACAAGGCGTCGTTCGTCACCGGCAGCTACTACCCGATCGACGGCGGCTACCTGGCACAGTGAGGGCCAGTCGCGACGACGGGCCCTGCGAGGGACGTCCACGGACCGGACCGCGGACAGCATTCGAGACCCTGCGCTCCGCGCGCCGTCCGTCGGCGCAGCGGGGGCGCCGTGAAACAACCGATCGAGGAGAGTGCATGTCTTACGCGCTGGTGCTGGCGTCTGTGCTGTGGGTCCCTACGGTGGCGTTCGCCGCGGATGGTCCGGAGTCCGACCGGGTCGGCCCGTATGTCGGGGACGCCGACCTCGACACCGAGCTCGCGGGGGTGAACGTCGCGCTCGACGCGGCGAGGGCGCGGCTGAAGGAGGCCACCGGCGCTGCGGATGTGGCCCGGGTGGACGCGGCCACCGCGACCTACGGGGTGTCCGAGGCGCGCACCGACCAGGACCTCGGCACGACCCACTCGGGGTCGGAGGTCGACGTGGCGGGGCACGAGATCGAGCAGGCGAAGCTGGAGCTGTCGGCGGCCCGGCACGAGCGGAGCGTGCGGCGCGCCGAGCGGCGCCTCGCGGAGCAGCGCGGCGACAAGGCCGAGCTGTCGCGGGCGAAGATCGCGGTGAGCGAGGCCGACGGGGTGGTGGTGGCGCACAAGGCGGAGCTGTCGAAGGCCCGGACCGAGTATCGCCGCACCGACGACAAGCGCGACCGTAGCACCGCCCAGGACCAGGCGGCGGTGGACGTGGCCCAGGAGGACCGCGCCAGCGCGATGGACCGGGTGGACGAGCAGGGGGAGCAGTTGGCCGTGGCCGCGGGGGCGGTGGTCGCGTGGGAGACCTATCGGACGCGGCTGATCGCCCAGATCGCGTACGGCGAGGCGCTCCGCACCGGCGCAGACGCAACCTCGCTCGCCACGCTCGAGGCCACCCTCGGTGATGCCCGGGTCGCCGAAGCCGATGCTGCGGCGCGCCTGACGAAGCTCGAGGCGGACGCCACGAGCCTCTGATCGGCCTCGATCACCCCGGCCCAGGCGCCGTCGGTGGGCCGACATGCCGCTCGCCCTCGCGTGACGGACGCATCGCGGGTACCGCTCGTGTCGTCGAGCGGTACCCTGGCGCTGGGATCGAGTCCGCGGGCAACGACGGAACCTAATCTTTCGAAGCCCTCCGCGGAGGTCGGCGGGCGCAGCCGCAAGAGTGGGCGCAGCTGTCCGTGGAGCGCGCACGAGGCCCCTGTCACGGTTCATGCGGCCAACGTGGGACGGACCCGGTGGGGATAGGTGGGACGGGACACGGCACAATGTCGACGAGGCCGACCTGTAGTCACCCGAGCGCGGACACGCGATCGGCGAGCTGCTCGTACTCGGCGAGGTGGTTGTAGATCTGGGCGGCGATCCGCACCCACACCCGGCCGCGGAACGGCGCGAACATCGCCTCGATCCGGTGGTCCTCCCACAGCCGGCGGTTGAGCGCGTCGGCCTGCGCCTGCGTGCCGTCGGTGGGGAACGGCAGGGGCAACGTCTGGAGCGCGCCGAGCATCGACTCGGGGGCGGGCGGACGCACCCCGAACCGGTCGCACCACATCGCCCCGGCCTCGCGGCGCAACGCGACGTTGTGGGCGCGGATCCGGCGGTCGCCGTGGGTCGCTTGGAACGCGAGCGCGTCCTCGGCGGTCAGCCACGGCGACGGCTCGCGGGTGCCCTGGAAGTCGAACCGACCGGTGAAACCCTGGTCGATCCCGTGGGACCAGCCGAGCGGATCGACGCCGTCCTGTCGATCGCGGCGGACGTACAACACAGCGCACCCCTTGCACGCGAACAGCCACTTGTGCAGGTTCCCGACGAAGTAATCCGCCATCAGCGTGCCGAGGGCCAGCGGCAGGTGGCCCGGGACGTGGGCCCCGTCGATCAACACCGGGATCCCGCGGGCGTGTAGCCGCTCCACGATGGCCTGTGCTGGGAACACGAGCCCGGTGATCGAGGTGATCGCGTCCACCACGACCAGCCGCGCGCCGTCGGGGGTGGCGCGTTCGATCGCGTCGATCACTTCGCGCCATACCGACAGTCGGCGTTGGAGCGAAGGATCCGTCGTCGTATGGTGCTCGCCGGGGTCACCGACTACCACGCCTATGCGTCGATGCTCGAGGGCGATCCCGACGAGATCGAGGCGCTGTACGACGACATCCTGATCAACGTCACCGCGTTCTTCCGGGACGCTCCGATGTTCGAGGCGTTGCGGACGGTGGTGTTCCCGTCACTGTTCGCGGGCAAGGAGCCTGGGGCGACGATCCGGATGTGGGTTCCCGCATGCTCGACCGGGCAGGAGGCCTACTCACTGCTGATGTTGCTCCACGAGTACCTCGATGGCCGCACCCCCCGCCCCGTGATCCAGGTGTTCGCCACCGACCTGTCCGAGCGCGCTTCGCTACAGAAAGCCAGAGACGGGCTGTATCCGGAGACGATCAGCTCGGAGGTGTCGCCCGACCGCCTCGCTCGGTTCTTCACCAAGATCGACGGACACTACCGTGTAGGTAAGGTGCTGCGGGAGTCGGTGGTGTTCGCGCGGCACGACGTGGCGACCGACCCGCCCTTCTCGCACATGGATCTGGTCAGCTGCCGCAATCTGCTGATCTACATGTCTCCCACCCTGCAACAGCGGGTGATCTCCACCCTTCACTACGCGCTCGAGCCCGGCGGGGTGCTCGTGCTCGGCGGGGGCGAGACGATCGGGTTCGCCGCCGACCTGTTCACGGTGATCGATCAGCGCCACCGCCTCTATGCGAAGCGATCCACGCCGCAGCGCCACCCCCGCCACTACCAGAGCCCGGCGACCCCGATCGGCCACGCGCGGAGCGGCGCCAGCAAGTCGACCAACTGGAAGGCCGAGGCCGACCGCGTGGCGCCGGCCGAGTACGTGCCTCCCGGGGTGTTGGTGACCGCAGACCTCGATGTGATCGAGTTCCGCGGGGACACCTCGCCGTTCCTGGCGCCACCGCCGGGCGAGCCCTCGACCCAGCTGCTGCGCTTGGCGCGCGAGGGGTTGTTCCTCGAGCTGCGCCAGGTGCTCGACGCGTGCCGCCAGACCCGCGCACCCACCCGGCGGGACGGGGTGACGTTCAGCGGCGCCGCCGGGCCGTGCGCGGTGGACCTGCGCGTCCTGCCGGTGTCGATCGACGAGGGCTCCGAGCCCGCCTTCCTGGTGCTGTTCCACCCCCACGCAGCTCCGCCCTCACCCCCGACCTGGGCACCCCGGTCGGGGGTGAGGGCGGAGCTGCG
>JBEBJC010000476.1:0-6406 GCA_040080105.1 Myxococcota bacterium | reverse complement strand
CCGCACCGACCGCACGACTCGTGCTACCCTCCAGCCCATGCCCAGGGAAGCCGGCGATGCAGCGGGACCATGGCGGAGGCCCTTATCCTACCTGTCCCCCCTGTCCCCGTCGAGGAGCCGATCACGTTCGCTACGGGCTACCTCGGGGTGGACCTGATCTACGACGACGGCAGCCCGGCCGCCGTGAGCGGGGCGTGCGCCCTCGGCCAGGCGCTCGCGGACTCGATCGAGTCGGTTGCGGGCGAGGGCGTGGTGGCGATCCACCACCTCGGCACCACCGTGTGCCGCACCATCGCCGGTACCCAAACGTTGTCCCGCCACGCGTACGGCGACGCGATCGACCTCCAGTCGTTCGAGTTCGCCGACGGCTCCGAGTACGTGGTCGAGTTCGACTGGGAGATCGGCGACGCGTCGCCGGAGTCGCCCGGCGGCGCCTGGCTGTACGACACGGTGCACGCCTGGCACGACGACCTGTACTGGACGATCATCCTCACCCCCGACTACAACGACGCCCACTACAACCACTTCCACATGGACCTGACGCCGGGCGCGGACGTGCTCGGGTTCACCTCCGGCCGGTTCATCGGTCCCTCGCCCTGGCCGGGGGAATAGCGGTCCGTCGCCGGACGGCGGCCGTTCGCCTCCTTCCCCTGAATCGCGTAGAACGACGGATGGACAACGACCCCACCCGCGAGCTGTTCGCCGCGATCCAGAACCACTCGTCCCACCGGGACTACCTGCACCCGGAGCGGGATCTCGCTGCGCTGGAGCGGATCACCGCCGCGCTCGCCGCGGGAGCCGACTGGCGCGCCCCGCTCGGCCCTGGGGGGCGGGACGCCGCGTTCACCGCCGCGACCCAGGGTTCACGCGGCCCGCTCGCGCGGCTGATCGCGCACGGAGTGCCGCTCGACCACGCAAACGGCGGCGACGGGATGTTGATCCACCGCGCAGCGTCGTTCTCCAACATCGACGCGGTGCGGTTCCTGGTCGAACAGGGTGTGTCGCCCGACGTGCGGGACGGGCTCGGCCGCACGCCGCTCGCCCACGCCCGCGCGTGGCGGCACGGGGCGGCGACCGTCCCGGTGTTGCTCCAGCTGCTGCAGGAGCGCGGCTGCACCCCGGGCCCGGCCCTGCGGGGCGACGATCTGCGTCCGGACGAGGTCGCCCGCGTGATGCCCACGACGGCGCCAGCGGTGTTGCGCCAGGTGGTCGAAGCCGCGTTCGTGGAGCGGGCCGGCGCGCGGTCGACCGAGTTCTTGCGGGTGCTGGCCGAGCAGCGCGACGAGGCGGCCCTCGCCGCGGGCATCGCGCTCGTCCGGCGCGCGTCGACCGCGAAGCCCAAGGCCAAGGTGTCGGCGCCGCGGCGGCCGAAGCCGATCGACCTGGTGCACCACGGGGACCTCGAGCTCCCCGGCGACGCCGAGGCGCTCACCCTGGTGGTCACCGGCGACCTGAAGGTGGGAGGACGACTCACGAACTTCGAGGGTCGCGTGGTGGGTGTGGGCGGCGACCTGACGGCCGACGTGGTGTGGACCGAAGGCCCGCTGGTGGTCGGCGGCGATGCCCGCGTACGCACGGTGTTCGGCGCGGGCGACAACGACTACCTGGCCCGGATCGACGGGGCGCTCGACACGCCGCTGTTCGTCCACCTCGACCGCCGCGCGGTGCAGATCGGCGCAGACCGCTCGGCCGCCCACGTCACCGAGCGCGAGCGGGTTCCGCCCGAAGCGCGCGAGGCGCTGCGGTGGCGATGACCCCTTTCTACTCGGCGGTCTCGGCTCCGCGGCCTCCGCTCCGAAAGATAGCCCAGCTCCGCTGGGCTGAGTCGTCGCTCCGGCCGCTCCACCGAAGCCCTCTGGCCCGGGAGTAGCGGTCAGTCGCCGCGGAGCACCTGCGCCGGTCGCACCCGTAGCGCCCGCAGGTTCGCGCCGACCCCGGCGAGCGCGGTGAGCACCGCGGCGGCTGCGACCGTCGCGACCAGGGTCCACCCGTCGGTGCGCCACGGCAGCTGCAGCAGGCGCGTGGTCACGAGTGCGCTCGTCGCCACCGCGCCCGACCGCACGACTCGTGCTACCCTCCAGCCCATGCCCAGGGAAGCCGGCGATGCAGCGGGACCATGGCGGAGGCCCTTATCCTACCTGTCCCCCGACGGCGAGGGGTGTGGCACCAACGGCAACTTGGTCCATTGGGCATGGATGTACGAGGAGAATGACAGAGACGACGGTGGGGACCTGTCGACCTACGTTCGTCCCGAGCCGTGACGTAGGAGGAAAGATGCGAATCGCGTCTGTCGTGCTGGTTTTTGGTGGCTGCAACGGCTCGCCGGCGTCGAAGGACACTGGATCGGCATCGACCGGCCCGACGACGCAGGTGTTGTACGAGGTGTGGGAGACCGACCGGGCCTGCTGGGCCCTCCGCGAGTTCGACCGCCCCGCCGAGTACTGGGAGGACTGGTACGATCAGGGGTGCGACGTTTCGCTCGACGGTTCGAGTTCGTCGTCCTACGGCTCTACCAGCGCCGACTTTCCACAGCTTCTGGCGGATGCGGACGGGCTCTGTGCGCGGCTGGCCATCCCCGATTGGTGCGAGATCGTGGACCCCTTCATCCTCTCTTGCGACGCCGTCCCAGGCTGCTGCGAGTTGGACGTAGCCGGCCCTAGGTGCTTTCCGAATGCCTGGGAGCCGTAGTGGTATACTCGCCGGAGGTACCCGATCGGGATGTGTTGGTCGTGGCCCAAGACATGGGTTCGTACGCGCGATCCACGGGTTGCCGGGCGCCTGGTCGCTGCAGTCGGCGACGCGTGGGGCAGGCTAACCGCCCACCTGCGCCACTGAGCTCGACGTGAGCGCCCGAAGGTGTACCATTTCGGACCAGCACGTCCGGCCGCGACAGGGGGCGTTCGCCGATCCGCGTGTCAATCGGCCGCGAGGACCGCGTCCGTTGCTGACCTCGGCCACCAAGTGTGGCTGGCCAGAGACACAACATGACGCGGGTCAACGTGGTCCGCGGTGTGGTCGAAGCGTTCCGAGTTCGCCGGTCAGCCATCGGCGCGCGGTTGCCAGATCGTGGGGGTCTCCCTGGGGACAGGTAGGATAAGGGCCTCCGCCATGGTCGCGCTGCATCGCCGGCTTCCCTGGGCATGGGCTGGAGGGTAGCACGAGTCGTGCGGTCGGTGCGGCGTTGACGCCCCTGGCCGGGGGAATAGCGGTCCGTCGCCGGACGGCGGCCGTTCGCCTCCTTCCCCTGAATCGCGTAGAACGACGGATGGACAACGACCCCACCCGCGAGCTGTTCGCCGCGATCCAGAACCACTCGTCCCACCGGGACTACCTGCACCCGGAGCGGGATCTCGCTGCGCTGGAGCGGATCACCGCCGCGCTCGCCGCGGGAGCCGACTGGCGCGCCCCGCTCGGCCCTGGGGGGCGGGACGCCGCGTTCACCGCCGCGACCCAGGGTTCACGCGGCCCGCTCGCGCGGCTGATCGCGCACGGAGTGCCGCTCGACCACGCAAACGGCGGCGACGGGATGTTGATCCACCGCGCAGCGTCGTTCTCCAACATCGACGCGGTGCGGTTCCTGGTCGAACAGGGTGTGTCGCCCGACGTGCGGGACGGGCTCGGCCGCACGCCGCTCGCCCACGCCCGCGCGTGGCGGCACGGGGCGGCGACCGTCCCGGTGTTGCTCCAGCTGCTGCAGGAGCGCGGCTGCACCCCGGGCCCGGCCCTGCGGGGCGACGATCTGCGTCCGGACGAGGTCGCCCGCGTGATGCCCACGACGGCGCCAGCGGTGTTGCGCCAGGTGGTCGAAGCCGCGTTCGTGGAGCGGGCCGGCGCGCGGTCGACCGAGTTCTTGCGGGTGCTGGCCGAGCAGCGCGACGAGGCGGCCCTCGCCGCGGGCATCGCGCTCGTCCGGCGCGCGTCGACCGCGAAGCCCAAGGCCAAGGTGTCGGCGCCGCGGCGGCCGAAGCCGATCGACCTGGTGCACCACGGGGACCTCGAGCTCCCCGGCGACGCCGAGGCGCTCACCCTGGTGGTCACCGGCGACCTGAAGGTGGGAGGACGACTCACGAACTTCGAGGGTCGCGTGGTGGGTGTGGGCGGCGACCTGACGGCCGACGTGGTGTGGACCGAAGGCCCGCTGGTGGTCGGCGGCGATGCCCGCGTACGCACGGTGTTCGGCGCGGGCGACAACGACTACCTGGCCCGGATCGACGGGGCGCTCGACACGCCGCTGTTCGTCCACCTCGACCGCCGCGCGGTGCAGATCGGCGCAGACCGCTCGGCCGCCCACGTCACCGAGCGCGAGCGGGTTCCGCCCGAAGCGCGCGAGGCGCTGCGGTGGCGATGACCCCTTTCTACTCGGCGGTCTCGGCTCCGCGGCCTCCGCTCCGAAAGATAGCCCAGCTCCGCTGGGCTGAGTCGTCGCTCCGGCCGCTCCACCGAAGCCCTCTGGCCCGGGAGTAGCGGTCAGTCGCCGCGGAGCACCTGCGCCGGTCGCACCCGTAGCGCCCGCAGGTTCGCGCCGACCCCGGCGAGCGCGGTGAGCACCGCGGCGGCTGCGACCGTCGCGACCAGGGTCCACCCGTCGGTGCGCCACGGCAGCTGCAGCAGGCGCGTGGTCACGAGTGCGCTCGTCGCCACCGCGCCCGACCGCACGACTCGTGCTACCCTCCAGCCCATGCCCAGGGAAGCCGGCGATGCAGCGGGACCATGGCGGAGGCCCTTATCCTACCTGTCCCCTCCCGACAGGACACGGATCGAGCCTGCTGCCGCCAATCCCGATCAGAAACGGACGAACGGTCATGTTCGGATGGTTCGCGGTGGCGTCGGCAGCTCCGTCGCTCGACTATGTGGCGCCAGTGGAGTGCTCCGACGGTGCGCGTTTCGCGGACGAGGTCTCGGCGCGCATCGGTTCACAGGCGTTCGACGGGACTGACGCGGCGACGGTGAAGGTCCGGATCGCGTCTACATCGGCCGTCGAGTGGATCGGCACGTTGGAGGCGGGAGACGGTAGTCGCGCCGTGTCGGGGGTGTCGTGCGGCGCCGTCTTCGACGGCCTGGTGGTGACCGCCGCCACGCTCCTCGGACCGATCCCGGCGGCGCCAACGGCGCCTGCGGCGCCCGAGGTGGTCGGGGAGGTGCCCTCGTTGGAGGCCGCGAGGGCGTTCCGCGATCGGCGGCTGTACCGAGGGACCTTGACCGGGACCAGCGTGTCGATGGTGCCGGTGGGTTCCGCATACTTGCCGATCTCCACGACGAGTACGGTGTGGGTGGTGAACCAGGGCACCCAGCCCCTCTCGACGTTGCGCTTCGCCGAGGTCGTCGGTGATCGGGAGAGCTACGCCGCGATCAAGGAGCGGCGGGAGGCCGCGGGCACCTGGGCGCTGGCCGGGACACTCGGGGCAGTGGGCAGCTTCGCCGGCGCGTTCGCGTTGGCGTTCGACGCGGAGCCCGGCAACGACGGGGCGGCGTTCGCCCTGCTGGGCACCGCGCTCGGCTCGACGATCGCCGGAGCGGTCGGCGCAACCACGTCGCTCGTCAAAGCGAACTCGTTTCATCGGGCGTTCGGCGAGGAACGCACCGACACGGCGATCAATACCTACAACGATGGGCTTCAGGCCGAACTCGGCCTGACCGACGGCCAGGTCCTGGCGATCGAGGGGATGGCGCCGTGATCTCGCCTCGGAGCTGAGGACATCGAACGCGGCGGGCAGGACGACCGGACGGCGGACCACCGTTGGTTGACAGCGGTTTACAGCTCGCGGGGTGCCGGGGTTCGCAGGGGTAGACCGGCGGACCGGAGGGGACATGCGAACGACGACGCTCGGCTGGGTGCTGTGGATGGTCGCGGCGGGATGCGCCGGCACGGACGACCCGTCCGATTCGGGAGATGAGAGCCCCGGAGAGGACACCATCGACCAGGACGACGACGGCGACTTGGCCGCCACCGACTGCGACGACGCCGACCCCGAGGTCCATGCCGGCGCCGAAGAGCACTGCGACGGGGCGGACGAGGACTGCGACGGGGTGATCGACGATCAGCCGGTCGACGGGGAGACCACCTTCACCGACGACGACCAGGACGGGTTCGGCGGGACCGAGCTGCGGGTGTGCCCGGGGGTGCCGTTGGGACCGACGGTCGGTGGGGACTGCGCCGACGACGACCCGGCGCGGTTCCCCGGGGCCCCGGAGCGCTGCCCAGAGTCAATGCCCGCCGCCGCCACCACCCGGCCTGGATCCCTTGGGCAGAGCTTTTGTTCCGCGTGTTCGGAGCCGACGCGCTGGCGTGCCCTCATTGCGACGTGAAGACGGCCGCCTGCGCGTCCACGCGGTGATCCAGGGCCGCTGGGCGACGAGCAGGGTGCTGGGGTGCTTGGGCCGGCCCTCCGCGACGCCGCGGTTGTGG
>JBEBJC010000010.1:0-27231 GCA_040080105.1 Myxococcota bacterium | reverse complement strand
GCGCGGCAGCGTAGCCCGGCGCAGGTCGATCAGCGACGTTTCCGGGTCGCGGCCGGCTCAGGCGACGAACGCGTCCATCGCGGCGCCGAGCCCGTCGGCCAGCGTGGTGGTCGGCTCCCACCCGAGCACCTCCACCGCCGGCGCCACGTCGGCGAGCGAGTGGCGAGGGTCCCCCGCGCGGAACGGCCCGTATTGGGGCTCGAGGTCGGCGCACGGGCTGCCGCGGGCGGCCATCCCGTCGCGCAGCAGCGCGTACAGCTCGTTCAGCGTCGTGCGAGCGCCCAGCCCGACGTTGAACGCCCGACCCCACGCCGCCTCCGGCGCGGTGGCCGCGAGCAGGTTGGCCCGCACGACGTTCTCCACCGGGCAGAAGTCGCGCGAGGTCTCGCCGTCGCCGTGGATGGTCACCCGCTCGCCCCGGGTCAACGCCGCCAGCCACTTCGGCACCACCGCCGCGTACGCCCCGTTCGGGTCCTGCCGCGGCCCGACCACGTTGAAGTACCGCAGGCCGACCGCGCGCAGGCCGTACGCCGAGCAGAACGCCGCGGCGTAGGTCTCGTCGATCCGTTTGGTCGCGGCGTACGGGGACAGCGGCCGGCCCTCCTCGCCCTCTCGCTTCGGCAGCCGCGGGCTGTCGCCGTACACGCTCGACGACGAGGCGTACGCGAACCCCTCCACCTTCCCCTCGATCGCGGCGAGCGCGACGTTCACGAACCCGTCCACGTTCACTGCGTGGGTCGCGCGCGGGTTCTCGATCGACCTCGGCACCGAGCCCAGCGCGGCCTGGTGCACGACGTACGCCACCCCCTCCATCGCGCGAGCGCAGGTGGACGGATCGCGGATGTCCCCCTCGATCGAAGTGAATCGAGCGAACGCAGCCCCGGTCGCCCCCTCGACCTCGAGCAGGTTCGACCGACGGCCGGTGCTGAAGTCGTCGAGGCCGACCACCTGTTGGCCGAGCCCGAGCAGCCGCTCGACCAGGTGCGAGCCGATGAACCCTGCGCTGCCGGTCACCAGCCAGCGGCGCGGTGTGGCGCGCAGCGCGTCGGCGAGCGCTTCGTACCGGCCCATCACAACCTCCAGTAACGAACGCCCGCCGGCACCTCTTCGCGCGGGAACGAGCCCTTCACGTCGACCAGCACCCGCACCCGCCCGCTGCGCACCAGCGCGCGCACCGGGTCGAGCACCGATCGGTGGGCCACCGCCAGCACGATCGCGTCGTAGTCCTCGCCGAGCTGCGGCACCATCCGGATCCCGTACTCGTGGGCCACCTCCGCGGGGTCGGCCCACGGGTCCCAGGTGTGGACCTCGATCCCGTAGTCGGTGAGCTCGCGCACGATCGCCGGCACCCGGCTGTTGCGGGTGTCCGGCACGTTCTCCTTGAACGTGACCCCTACGGTGGCGAGGCGCGCGCCCTCGATCCGCACCCCGGCGCGGATCAGCTCCTTGACCGTGCGGTGGGCGACGACCTCGCTCATCCCGTCGTTGATCCGGCGTCCGGCCAGGATCACCTGCGGGTGCACGCCGACCTGTTCGGCGCGGGCCGTGAGGTAGTACGGGTCGACCCCGATGCAGTGGCCGCCCACCAGGCCCGGGGTGAACTTCACGAAGTTCCACTTGGTGCCGGCGGCGGCGAGCACGTCGAGCGTGTCGATGCCGAGCCGGTCGAAGATGATCGACAGCTCGTTCATCAGCGCGATGTTCAGGTCGCGCTGGGTGTTCTCGATCACCTTCGCGGCCTCGGCCACCTTGATCGACGGCGCGCGGTGGATCCCCGCGGTGACCACCGCCCCGTACACGTCGGCCACCCGGTCGAGCGTGGCGGCGTCCTGGCCCGAAACGACCTTGGTGATCCGCTCGAAGCTGTGCTCTCGGTCACCCGGGTTGATCCGCTCCGGGGAGTAGCCGAGGGTGAAGTCGACCCCGCAGGTGAGCCCGGAGACCTGCTCGAGCAGCGGCCCGCAGATGTCCTCGGTCACGCCGGGGTACACGGTGGACTCGTACACCACCACCGCGCCGCGCGACAGGTACTTGCCCACCGTGCGGGTCGCCGAGCGCACCGGCCCGAGGTCGGGGCGCTTGTCGTCGTCGATCGGGGTGGGCACGGTGACCACGAAGAAGTTGCACGCCCGCAGCTGCTCGGGATCGTCGGTCACCGTGAGCCGGCTCGCGAGCAGGCGCTCGCGCGGCACCTCGCCGGTCCGATCCTCACCTTCGCGCAGCTCCGCCACCCGCTTGGTGGCGATGTCGAAGCCGACGGTCCCGCCGAACCGCTCGGCGAACGCCACCGCGACCGGCAAGCCGACGTAGCCGAGGCCGATCACGCCGATCACCGGCGGGTGGGAGTCCGTGTTCACGCTCATGCTCGCCTCGGGGAAGAAACGACGGCACCCTAATCGGTCACGGACCGACGGTCTGGAGCATCCGCGACACCACGATCGTCACGTCGAACCGCTCCTCGGCCACGGCGCGGCCCGCGGCGCCCATCCGCGCGCACGTCGCCGGGTCCTCCACCAGCTGGCCGATCGCGCGGGCGAGCGCGTCCGGATCGCGGGTCGGCACCAGCAATCCGTTGTGGCCGTCGGTCACGGTCTCGCGGCACCCGGGCGCGTCGGTGGTGACCACCGCCCGCCCGGTGGCCATCGCCTCGAGCACGCTGCGGGGGGTCCCTTCGCGGTACGACGGCAACACGAACAGGGTGCACCCGCGCAGGAACGGGCGGACGTCGCGGGTCTCGCCGAGGTACTCGATCGCGCCCTCCCGCTGCCACCCTTCGACGGTCGCCGCCGACACCGCGCTCGGGTTCGGATCGAGGCCGCCCACGATCGAGAACGTGACCTCGGGGTGGCGGGCCTTCACCCGGCGCGCGGCCTCCACGAACTCGTGCACGCCCTTGTCCTTGAGCAGACGCCCGACGAACAGCACCCGGGCGGGCCCTTCGGGGGTCGGTGACGCCGGGAACTGCGCCAGATCGATGCCCGAGCCCGGGAGTTGCACGACCCGCGCGCGCCGGGGCAGCAGGTGGGCCGACCGGAGGTCCCGCTCGTCGTCGGGGTTCTGCACGAACACCGCGCTCGCGCTCTGCAGCGCCGCCCGGTACAGCGGCCGCGCCACCCACCCCACCACCCGCTGGCGGAGCGTGCCGTCGGGGAGGAACAGGTACCCGAGGCCGGTGACCAGCGCGTACCGCCGGGGCACGCGGGCGAGGCGCGCCGCGAGCACCGCGTACACCATCGGCTTGACGTTGTATCCGAGCACGATGTCGGCCTGGAGCGCACGGAACCGCTGGGCCAACCGCGCGATCACCTCCAGGTCGCGGATCGGGTTCGTGCCGGCCCGGTCGAGCGGCAGCGGTTGGTACCGGACGCCGAGCGCCTCGAGCCCGTCGGGCGCCTCGGCCTCGGGCGCCATCGCGATCACCGTGTCGCCGCGGGCCACGAGCGCGCGGAGCAGGTGCCCGCGGAACAGGACCAGCGAGCGCGCGAGACCAGAGACCACCACCACCGTCGCCACGCGCCCTCCTAACGGACCGCCACGATGCCGAACACCGCGTCGAGGCCGGCCGCCTCGACGTGGATCACCCCGACCCGCCGCTCGGACCGGAGGTCCCACAGCTCGATCCGCGTGGGCCTCCGGGTGGCGGCGGCCCTCCCGCGCAGGCGGCCGCGCGCCCACGCCAGCCTGCCGCGCCACCGGGTGGTCCGCAACCGGGTGAACCCCACCAGCGCGAGGTGGTCGATCAACGCGAGCCCGCGGCACCAGCCGAGCGGCTCCGGGTCGTCGTCCGCGAGTGACACCTCGCGCGACACCCGACCGGTGGCGGGGTCGACCCGGACGAGCCGGCCGTCGACCGCGGTGAACCACACGCCGTCCGGCGCGACCACCTCGTCGTGGACGGTGACCGGCGCGATCGGCCCCCGGCCTTCGCCGCCGAGCTCCACTGCGTCGCCCGGCACCCCGCGGGTGACCCACAGGGCGCCGTCGACCCGGGAGACGCAGGTCGGGTGGGCCCGCGCGCGGGGCAGGCGCGCCGAGCGGACGTCGCCGATCGGGGCCCGCGCCGACGGGTGCACCGGGTGGAACACGCCGCGCGGGAGCTCGACCACCCCGTCGACCCCGGTCGCCACCACCCAGTCGGCGCCGTCGATCGACAGCGCGTGGTGCGCGTCGGCGAGCCACGGGTGGGTCGCGGTACCGACGACTTTGTCCGGGCCGATCGACACCCGCTCGCGCTCGGTGCAGGTGACCACCGTGGCGCCGTCGACCGACGCGGCGCCGAACCGGTGCCCGACCGCGTCCGGGTCACACACCGACGCGGGGGTCCGGTAGGTGAGCGCGGTCTCGGCGACCCGCCGATCCAGGTCGAGCGCGGCGAGCACGGCCAGATCGTACAGCGGGCGGTGCCCGGTGGCCCACGCGGCGAGCCCCGCGTCGACCCGCTGACGCCCGCCGGTCGCGTACACCTGCACGTCAGCGCAGCGCAGGCAGGAACGACATCCGGCCGAACGTCGCGTCGTCCGGGCCCCACAGCCGCCAGCGCAGGGTGTGGTCACGCGCGACCTCCTCCACCCGCGCCCCGGTCGACCACGCGATCGCCACGTCGCCCGAGGGCAGGCGCCGCGCGTCGCCGAGGAACGCGTAGAACCCCTCGTACGGGTCGACGTGCTCCCACACGACCTCGGCCACCCCGTCCGCCGGGTCGATCGCGTACTCGACCACCCGGCTCACCTTCTCGCGGTGGTGGCTCCCGTTGTCGAACATCAGCAGCCCGCCGTCCCACGCGTCGGACATGTGGCCGTGGGAGAACCGGTCCTCCTCCGCGATCGCGAGCGTGCCGTCCCGCCCGCCGAGTTGCCACCCGACCGCGCCGGTCTGGCGATCGACCTCGAGGATCGCGTCGAGCAGCCGGGCCACCACGATGAACACGTCGCGCTGGGGCAGCCACACCACGCTGTTGGTGTGGGTCCACTCGTACACCAGCTGCCCGAGCCGGTCGTCGATCGCTTCGCCGTGGGTGCACGGCACGTACGCCGGACCGCGGTCGTCGAAGAACGACAACACCGTGCGGGGCTCCCCCACGCCGTCGCCCACCAGCAGCCGGTCGCCGAGCACCGGCATCAGCGCGCCGTCGATCCACGGCTCGTGCCGCACGTCCCACGACGGCCACGCGTACTCGCCGCCGTCGAGCTCGGCGATCATGTGGTGACCTGCGGACACGGTGCGCTCGACCCGGGTGGCGCCGTCGAACGCGACCTCGACCAACCGCTGGTCGACCAGCTCTCGGCCGAGATCGTTCTGGATCCACAACACGCGCCGGCCGTCGGCGGTGGGCCGCGGCGAGCCGGAACCCCAGCCGTCGTCGCTCTCGATCCACCACCGCGGCTCACCTTCGCCGTCGATCGCGACGATCCCCGACCACGGCCCGCTCATCGACAGCAGGACCAGCCCGGTGGCGAGGTCGGCGTCGGGGTCGATCCGGTCGACGTCGAACGCGAGCGCGGCGGGGGCGGACGGCGTGTCGACCGTCACGTCGAACGCGTCGACGCCGCCGACCTCACCGATCACCCGGTACCGCCGATCCGGGCGCAGGCCGACCAGGCGCGCCGTCGCGACGCCGTCGACCACCGACGCCGGGAACCGCTCGACCTCCGGCCCGTCTTCGACCCGCACCGCCGCTGTCTCCCTTCGCGACGGGAAGGTGGCGACGAGCACGCTCGGCGCGTGCTCCGACGGGTGGGTCTCGATGTCGTCCGGCAGGTCACGGCACGCGAGCGCGAACCACACGGGCCCTCCGCCCGACATCCTACGCCCGCGCGAGGGAGGCCCGCAGGATCTTGGACGCGAAGTGCAGGTCCTGATCGGCCCGCTCGGGCGCCCCCGACACCGCGGCGAGGGTGGCCTCCGCGCTGGCCGTCGCGGCGGCCCGATCGGCTCGGCCGGCCCGGGCGAGGCCGAGCTCCACCACCCGCCCGAGCACCTCGACCAGCGGGGCGAGCGGCGGGACGACCAGCGCGCGGGCCTGGGTGAGGGCGGACAGCGCCGAGTCCGGGTCGCCGTCGTCGGCGGCCGCGGCGGCGAGGTGGGCCAGCAGGCCGCACCGGAGCGCGTCCGGCTCGGTCGGGTCGACCAGGCGTCGCAGCGCCCGGGTCGCGGCCTCGAACCGCCCCTGCAGGTGCCACACGATCGCGAGGTTCCCGCGGTCGAGCACCGCGAGCTCGGTCTCGGGGCCGGCGCACGCGTCCTCGAGCAGCCGCTCGGCCAGCTCCAGGCGATCCGCCTCGATCGCCACCAGCGCGCGGTTGCGCCGGATCAACCTCGCCAGGGCGTCGTCGCCGTTCGCCTCGAACCCGGAGGCGGCCTCCTCCAGCAGGTCGACCGCGCGGTCCGGGTGGCCGCGCCGGCGCGCGATCGCGGCCATCTGGCGCTGGGCCTCGAACTCGGCCCGCCGCAGCTCGAGCGGCTCGGCCCACCGCAGGGCGTTCTCCAGGTGGGCTTCGGCGCGGTCGAGGTCGCCCGCGCCCAGGTACATCTCCTGCAGGTCGCGGTGCACGTAGTACGCGCGGAGCGGGTCGGGCGCGAGCTCGACCTCACGCACCACCTGCTCGAGCTGCTCGAGCGCCTCACCCGTCCGCCCGGTGGCAGCGCGGAGCCGGGCGAGCGAGCGGGTCACCGACGTCGCGCGCCGCGCGTCCCCCGCCGCCCGTAGCGCCCCGAGCGCCTCCATCAGCCGCGCCTCCGCCTCGGCGTACCGGCCGGAGTCGATCAGGGCGTCGGCCAGCCGCGCGCTCGCGATCGACCGCGCGGGCTCCCCAGCCGCTGCGGCGTGCTCCACCGCGCGGCGCAGCGCCGGCTCGGCGGCGGCATGCCGCTCGGCGAGACGCTCCAGCTCTCCCCGCGCGAGCCACAGGCGCCACGCCTGGGCCGGCGGCGGGTCGAGCGCGATCGCGTCGGCGCACACCGCTGCGGCGAGCTCGCGCGGACCGTCGGCCTTCAGCAGCGGGGCGAGCGCGAGCGCGGCCCCGATCCGGTGCTCGGGAGATCTGGCCTCGGTCCGCACCACCAGCAGGTCGGCACGGAGCTCCCGCAGCGCGGTCAGCGACGCCCGCGAGTCGGAGCGGCCGTGCAGCCCGTCGGCGACCGAGCGGGCGGCGCCGATACAAGAGTCGGCGTGTCGGGTCCGAGCGGGGTCCCACCGGCCGAGGAGGATCGCCTTCTCCCGGGCGTAGTCGCGCAGCCCTTCGAGCAGCCGCCAGCCCCCACCGCCGCCGGCAGACGACGGCGCGACGCGCTGCAGCAGCGAGCGCTCCGCCAGGTGCTGCAGGGTGAGCGCGACCTGCGGCGACGACAACACCTGCTCGGCGAGGGGGGTGGAGAACGTCCGCGCGAACACCGAGCACTCGGCGAACGCGATCCGCGCCCCTTCGTCCAGCAGGTCCCACGACCAGTCGAGCGCCCCCCGCAGCGAGCGGTGTGGGCTCGAGGCGCCGGCCGGGCTGCGCACCATCCAGCTCAGGCGGTCTCCGAGCCGGTCGAGCATCTCCTCCGGGGTGAACTCGGCCGCGCGGGCGGCGGCGAGCTCGATCGACAGGGGCAGGCCGTCGAGGCGCCCCACCAGGCTGCGCACCGACGGGGCGGACGGGTCGACCGCCGCGGTGGCGCGGTCGGCGAACAGCCGCGCCGCCGCCTCCACCTCGAGCGGCTCGAGGTCGATCACCACCTCGCCCGGGATCCCGAGGGCGTGGCGCGAGGTGACGAGGCACCGGACGTTCGGCGCGCGGCGGAGCCAGTCTTCGAGGGCCTGCGCGTGGTCGGTGACCTGATCGAAGTTGTCGAGGATCAGCACGGTCCCGACGGGCTTGCGCGCGAGCACCCGCACCATCCGATCGGACGACGGCTCCAGGCCCCCTTCGAGGCCGAGCGCCGCCTCCACCGCTCGCCGGATCCCGTGTTCGGCCAGCGCACACGACAGGTCGCAGAACCACACCTCGAGCGTCGGGTGGGCGGCGAGCAGTCGCCTGCCACACTCCACCGCCAGCCGCGTCTTGCCGATGCCGGCCGGGCCGCGCAGGGTGATCGGGCGCCGCGGATCGGTCGGCGCGCCGAGCCGGGCGAACAGCGCGCCGACCTCGCGCCGCTCCACGAACGTGCTGTCGGACGGGCGGAGGTTGGTGCGCAGCTCCCACCGGTCGTCGCGGCGCTCGAGCCGGATTACCGAGCCCGGGAGCGCCACCACCACCCGCGGGTGGTGGGGGTCGTCGTCGATGCGCTCGCGCAACCGCCGGAGCGCGGCGGTCAGGCTGCGCTCGTGCCGGCCCCGGCCCCAGATCTCGCGGGTGAGGGCGGCGCGCGGGACGCCCGCGCCGTCCGCCAGGCGCTCGAGCAGCTCGGCGTCGAGCTTGCCCAGCGGCCGGATCTCCCCCGACGCCGCGACGAACACCCGGCGGTCGAGGTCGAGCTCCCCGGTCGGGATCGGGATCGGTGGCCGCCCGACCGGGCCGGAGCCCGACACCAGCGGGGGCGGCTCGTCGTCGACGAACCGGTACCCGACCCCGCGCACGGTGCGGATGTGGTTCGGGAACCGAGGCTCGCCGAGCTTCGACCGCAGGCGAGCGACGGTGATGTCCACCGCCCGGTGGGAGCTCGCCCGGCCGAGCGCGCCCACCAGCTCGTCGCGGGAGACGTCGCGGCGTCGGTTCGCGACCAGGAACCGCAGCACCACGGCCTCGGACTCGGTGAGTCGGTCCTCGTCTGCCCCCCGCGCGACGCGGAGGAACGTGAGATCGACGGTGGCAGTCTTCAACTCGAGGGTGGACACGGTCTCATCCCGCCTGCGGCGACGGACGGGGTCCATCGTACGCCGGTTCGAGTGAGCGCTGCTGTTCGGTCGTTCTCGCCACGGGTGCTCCCCAGCACCCAACCCGTCGAGAGACTGGGCTCGCGCGAGGTGCGCGCGACCCTACGGATTGTTTCGGTACCTACCCGCCGCCCGGGCCACGAGCTCGAGCCACGTGTCCGCGGCGGCGGCGGGGGTGTGGTCGCGACCGATCCGCGCCGCCGCGTCGGCCATGTCGGGGGGGTGGTCGACCACCGCCGCGAGCGCGCGGGTCAGCGCGGGCAGGTCGCCTGGGGCTACCGCGATCCCCCCGTCTCCGATCAGCGACGGCACCGCGCCGGTCGTGGTCCCGACCACCGGCACCCCGGCGGCGAGCGCCTCGATCACCGCGAGCGGCGCGGCCTCGTCCGCCGAAGGCAACACCAGCACGGCGGCGCGCGCGAGCAGGTCTCCGCGACGTCGCGCGTCGACCCACCCCGCGAGGGAGATCCGGTCGCGCGCGGCGCTGGCGCCGATCGCGGACAGCACGGCGGGGCGGAGGGGACCGTCGCCGGCGATCACCAGCTCGAGCGCGGGGCGGCCCACGGCGACGTCGGTGAACGCGCGGACCAGCTCGACCACACCCTTGCCGGGGGCCCACCGCCCCAGGAACAGCACCATCGGCCGGGGTGCGCGGCGCTCGGGCACTGAGGCCGGGTCGAACGGGTTCACCAGCGACACCACCCCCGCGGGGTCGACCCCCCACCGCGCCAACGCGGCGCGCTGGACCTCGGTGAGCACGCCGTGGGCGTGCGCGCGCCCCAGGCCCCACCGGAACCGGGCGGGGTGGTGGTCGATCTCCTCCGCGACCGCCGGATCCCACCCGTGCCACACGATCGCCAGCGGGCCGCGGACCACCGCCGCCAGCGCGGTGTCGCGGACGAACGCCCGGGTGCGGAGGGAGGTGTTCACCAACACCGGCCCGCGGTGGTTCGCGAGCTCGATCGCCGCGAGCCACGCGGGCTTGACATTCAAGCGTTTCCAGCCTAGGTGCGGGACAAGTCGGTCGACGACGCTGGAAACGCCCCCGAGGCCAGCGGGTCCGACTATCAATGGGAGGTCGGAGCGGCCGAACGGTCTCACGAAGCCCTCGGTCGTCCACCTACCTCGGCACTCTGCGTCGGAGCGACGATGCGCGACAAGTTGAGCCGCCTCTCTGCAACGCCCGCGCTCGGCGCGTGGGACCCGTTGCTCGAGTACCGCCGCCCGCTGGTGTGGCTGGCGCACGCGGTGATCTGGGCCTGCGCGTACATCGGCGCGTGGTTGTTGCGGTTCGACCTCGACATCCCGACCTACTTCCTCGGCTGGCCCTACTGGGCGTGGATCGTCCCGTTGATCGGGATCCGCTCCGGCGCGTTCGCGTGGTTCGGCCTGTTCCACGGCATCTGGAAGTACACGGGGCAGCGCGACCTCGAGAACCTGCTGAAGGCCACCGCCTGGTCGACCGGCCTGTTCGCGCTGGCGGTGCTCGCGATCGGCCCCCGCCCGTACCCGCGGTCGGTGTTCCTGGTCGAGCCGCTGCTGTCGGTCGCGATGGTCGCGGCGCTCCGGCTGGCGGTGCGGGCGCTCGCGAACACCGCCCGGAAAATCGAGGGCGACCACCCGCGCCGGCTGTTGATCGTGGGCGCGGGAGACGCGGGCGAGATGTTGCTGCGCGAGGTGTTCCGCAGCATGCCCTCGGTGGTGCCGGTCGGGTTCCTCGACGACAACGCGCGAAAGAAGGGCATGACCGTCCACGGCGTGCCGGTGCTGGGCACGCTCGAGGACGCCGAGGCCCTGGTGGCGAACCACGGCGTGACCGAGGTCGTGATCGCGATCCCCACCGCCACCGGCAAGGAGATGCGGCGGGTGGTGGAGAAGGTGAGCGCGGTCGGGGTCACCGTGCGCACGTTGCCCGGGCTGAACCACCTGATCGACGGGCGGGTCACCGTGCGCCAGCTGCGCGACGTGGCGATCGAGGACCTCCTGGGGCGCGATCCGGTCGAGCTCGACGCCGGGCAGATCTCGGACATGATCCGAAACAACGTGGTGCTGGTGACCGGCGCGGGTGGATCGATCGGCAGCGAGCTGTGCCGCCAGGTGTGCCGGTACCAGCCGCGCCTGCTGGTGCTGGTCGAGCAAGCCGAGAACGCGCTGTACGAGATCCACCGCGAGCTGCACCACCGGTTCCCGGACGTGGCCCTCGCGCCGCGGATCGCGGACATCTGCGACGGTCGGCGCCTCGACGCGATCTTCACCGAGTGCCGCCCAGGGCTCGTGCTGCACGCGGCGGCGCACAAGCACGTGCCGATGATGGAGTGGAACCCGTCGGAGGCGGTGAAGAACAACATCGGCGGAACCCGCGAGGTGGTCGCGTGCGCCGACCGCCACGGCGCGGCCCGGTTCGTGATGATCTCGACCGACAAGGCAGTGAACCCGACCTCGGTGATGGGCTGCACCAAGCGCGGGGCGGAGATGGTGGTCCAGTCGGCCGGCTCGCGACCCGGCGGCCGCACCACGTTCGTCACCGTGCGGTTCGGCAACGTGCTCGGGTCGAACGGGTCGGTGATCCCGCTGTTCAAGGAGCAGATCGCGAACGGAGGCCCGGTCACGGTCACCCACCCCGACATGGTGCGGTACTTCATGACGATCCCCGAAGCGAGCCAGCTCGTGCTGCAGGCGGGCGCGATGGGGGAGTCGGGCGAGATCTACGTGCTCGACATGGGCGAGCCGGTGAAGATCGTGGGGCTGGCCGAGGACCTGATCCGGCTGTCGGGGTTCCGGCCGCACAAGGACATCGAGATCGTGTTCAGCGGCGTCCGGCCGGGCGAGAAGCTGTTCGAGGAGCTGCTGCTCGACGGCGAGCGCACCGCGAAGACCCGTCACCCGAAGATCTTCGTGGGCAACGAGTCCGAGCCACGCCCGTGGGTCGAGCTGAGCGCGCGGGTCGACGAGCTCCTCACCCTCGCGCACGACGGGAACGAGCGGCAGGTCCGCGCGGGGCTGCAGCAGCTCGTGCCGACCTACCGCGCGCCGACCGAGGCGGAGACCCCGCCGACGAACATCATCCCCCTCCGGTCGCTGCCGCCGGGACCGGTGTGAGGCGGACGACCACCAACACACACGGACCCTCGGCCACGAACCGGCCGCTGGGCAGCTGCGCCCCCCGTCCGGCGCCCGCGACCACCGTGGCGCGGTCGAGCGGCCCGATCTCGACGGCCTCGCCGGCCGCGAGCGTCGACCGGTGCACCGACCACCCCGGCCCGTGGTCGACGGTGCCACACACGGTCGCAGTGATCGAGCCGGCCGTGTGGGCGTGCGCCGCGGTGGTCACCAGCACCCCGCCCGCGCTCGCCACCACCCACACGTCCGGCACGCCGAGCACCTGCACCGTCGGCCCGTCGGTCCAGGTGAACGAGGCCGGCGGATCCGAACGCCCCGACGACGCCACCGCCGTCCAGGTCCCGAGGTCGGACCAGCCACAGTCGACCGGGACCACCGCGCCCCGGTCGGTGCGCTGCATCACCTGCACGTCGAACGATCCGGCGGGTGACCCTGGGCACCACCGCTCGAGCTCGTCGACCAGCGCTCCGGCGCGGAACAAGAACAGCCCGGCGTTCCACAGGTGGCCAGCGGCGAGGAGCTCCGCCGCGCGGTCGGCCGGCGGCTTCTCCACGAACGACGCGATGTGGTGCACCCCGTCGCCCAGCGGCGGACCGACCTCGATCCACCCGTACTCGGTGGCGGGTCGGGTCGGCACGATCCCGAACGTCACCACCCGGCCTGCCCGCGCCGCCGGCAGCGCGGCCCGGATCGCGTCGAGCAACACGTCGGGACGCTCCACGTGGTGGTCGGCAGGGGTCACCAGCACCAGCGTGTCCGCCGGCGAAGCGCGGGCGACGTCGCCGATGGCCGGCCCGGTGCCGCGCGGCAGCGGCTCCACGTCGATCGGCACCCCCGGGAGCTCCGCCGCGATCGCCGGCGCGTGGTGCGGCGCGCACCGCACCCGCACCGGGCCGAGCGGCGCGAACCGCTCGACGGTGGAGCGGAGCAGCGACGCGCCCGGCTGGGCGAGCGCGAGCAACGGCTTGGGCCGGTCCGGACGCGACGCCGGCCACAGCCGGCTCCCAGCGCCGCCGCTCAACACGATCACGACCAGGTCTTGCACCCGGCGTCCGTACCGTGAGCGCGCCGGCCGGGCAACCGGTGCCGATCCCCTTCGACCGCGATACCTGACACCCACGGAGCGACCGTGATCCTGTGGCTATTGACCCGGTCGAGCCTCGCTGGCTCCACCGACTACCAGATCGGCGCGGGCGACGTGCTGAAGGTCGACGTGTTCGGGGAGACCTTCGGCGGGAGCTTCGTCGTCGGCTCGGCGGGCGCGATGACGATGCCGTTCTGCGACGGTATCGTGGTGGGTGGGCTCACCGTGGCCGAGGCCGAGAGCGCGGTGAAGTCGTGCTTGGGCGACGGCTACCTCGTCGATCCGCAGGTCTCGGTGCGGGTAGAAGAGTTCAAGTCGCAGCCGGTCGAGGTGCTGGGCGCGGTGGTGAAGCCCGGCACGTACTACCTCACCGGCGGCGCCGTCACCCTGCGCTCGCTGATCGGGCAGGCAGGCGGCGTACAGTCCGAGAAGAGCGTCGGTCGGGTGGTGGTGACCCGGCAGAACGGAGATCGGGTGGTGGTTCCGATCGACGAGATCATGGGCCCCCCGGGGGAGATCGGCCTGGCGAAGGGCGACTCGGTCAACGTCGACGAAGGCGAGCTCGTGTGGGTCGGCGGTGAGGTCGAGAAGCCCGGCGCGGTCGGGTACGTCGACGGGATGACGGTGACCCAGGCGCTGATGAAGGCCGGCGGGCCCACCGGGGTGGCGCGGATGGCGGGCGCGTACGTGCTGCGCGACGGGGACCGGATCGCGGTGAACCTGCGGCGCATGTTGCGCGGCAAGGACGCGGACATGGTGCTCGTGGCGGGCGATCGGTTGGTGTTGCAGGAGTCGCCGCTGTAGGGGTAGGGCCCGGCCCTCCCCCCGAACGGGGGGATCGGACCTTAGGGCCTCGCCCAGACCTTCGCCACCCGCACGAGCAGGTCGTCCTCCTCGGGGGTCCGCTCCCCGTCGGCGTGGGCCAGGTCGAACAGCAGCGTCCGCACCAGCTCGCGCGCGTCGGGGCGGGTGATCCCGGCGGCGGCCGCGATCGCGGCGTCGGCGGTGGGGAGCGCCTGGCGCGCGGCCGCGAGCGCGTCGTCGAGCCGGCCGACCCCCATCTCTTCGCCGAGCTCGTCGAGCTCAGCCGACTCCCCGGCCGCGAACCGTGCGTCTGCCGCCACGAGGTGGGTGAGCAGACCGAACAACACCTCACGCTCTCCGTCCGTGAGCTCCGACACCAACATCGCGCGCCTCCACTCCCAGGGTAGCGCTTCTCGGCGCCCCGGTCAGCCGGAGCGGAAGAACCGCGCGAGCGACTCGATCGTCGAGCCCGACAGCGGGAGGTTGTACAACGCCGCCACGTGCTCGTCGACCGCGTACGGCACCGGAGCGAGGTCCACGTCGACCTCGTCCTCGACCGTCACCCACATCACCGTGCTGGTGGCCCCGCGGCCGCGGGGCTGGCCGATCGCGCCAGCGTTGAGGATCAGCGCGTCCTCGAGGCCGCTCGGCTTCCACGCGTAGATCGACGCGCGCTTGTCGTCGGTCAGGCCCCGCCCGCTCGGCCACTCCACGATCCGCGCCCGGTGGGTGTGCCCGAACACGCCGACCCGCAGGTCGCGATCGCGCAGGCATCGGGCGGCCTCGGCGTAGTCGTCGAGCTGGTTGAGGTACCGCCAGTTCGGCTGCCCGGAGTCCTCGGCGTCGAACGGGTTCGCGTGGGCGACCAGCGTCGACTCGGCGACCCACTCCTTCGCGAACGGAAGCGAACGGAACAGCTCGGCGTCGAGCTGGCCGAGGGTCCAGTCGACCGACTCGCGGATCCACAGCGGCAGCCCGTCGAAGTACGCCTGGTTCCCGTCGAGCAGGTCGAGGTACATCGCGTCGTGGTTGCCGAGGATCAGCTGTGCGCCGTCTTCGGTCTCCTCCTGCACCAGCGCGAGCACCTCGTCCACGTCGGGGCCGTACGTGAGCAGGTCGCCCAGGAAGATCAGCTGATCGATCGGGCGGCTCTGGACCAGGTCGAGCGCCTCTTGCAGCGCCCGCGCGTTGGCGTGGATGTCGCCCACCACACCGAGGCGCATCAGGCCTCCCTCACGTACGCGGCCAGACCGACCTCCAGGTCGCGTGGAGTGTAGCCGAGTTCGGCGCGGGCGCGCGACACGTCGAGCGCGGTGAACCCGGGCGCAGCGCCCGTGGGCGGGTCCACGTGGATCAACGACTCCGGGCGACCGAGCGCGCGCGCCAGCCCGGTCGCGATCTCGAGCGAGGTCCAGGTGCGCCCCCCGCCCACGTTCCACACGCCCGATCCGCCGCCCCGCGCGGCCGCGAGCGTCGCGTCGACCACGTCGTCGACGTACACCAGATCGGCGCGGTACCGGCCGCCGTCGGCGACGACCACCACGTCACCCGCGGCGAGCCGCTGGCGGAACGTGGGGACCATCCCGGGCGGCATCCCCGGGCCGTAGATCGCCCCGGGGCGGAGCACGGCGGTGGTGAGCCCGCGGGCGGCCCGCACCCACCACTCACCGCAGATCTTCGACCCGAGGTAGTAGGTGGCCCGGCCGGTGGGGTCGATCGGGTCGTCCTCGCGCGCGGGGCGGTCGAGCGGGGCGTACGCGTTGCCGGCCGACAAGTACACGAACCGCCCGACGCCGGCGGCCGCGGCGGCGGTCACGAGCGCGCCGGTGGCGGTGGCGTTCACCGCGAGGCACCGCTCGGCCTCCGCGGGGTCGTCGTACCGGGCGGGGCGGGTGGCCGCGGCGTGCACCACCACGTCGACCCCGGCGAGCGGGAGCGCCTCTCCGGCGGTCCACGCCACGGCCCGGGCGCCGGGCGGCGCGCGCGACGGGTCCCGGGTCGCCGCGAGCACCGTCTCCCCCTGGGCCACGAGCCGGGCGACCGTGGCGCGCCCCACGAACCCGGTGGACCCGGTCACGAGCCAGGTCATTCGGTCACGAGCTCGTTCGGGCGCACCACCAGCTCGGTGAAGTACCGCAAGATCGTCATCGGCTCGATCGGGGGCTGGGTGACGGGCTCGCCCAGCACGACCCGGCGCAGCACCAGGTCGACCTCGTTGAACCCCGCCAGCATCCGGAGCGGGGTCGTGCCCGAGAATCGCCCGTTGATCTCGAACACCTTGACCCCTTGCCCGTCGACCCGGAACTGGAAGTTCGCCGGGCCGTACGCCCCGAGGGCCTCCGCCATCCGGCGAACCGTGGGATCGAGCTCGGGGAACGCCTCGACGTACGCGCGCCAGGTGTTGCCGTCGCGCAGGTCGCGCCGCATCACGATCGACGCCTCGCACCGCCCGTCGAAGGTCAGCGTCCCCGCGGTGTACTCGTCCTGGTCGGTCGCCACGCACTCCTGGATCACCGGCGCCGGCAGCGACGCGATCGCGCGGGCGAGCTCGGCCCGGTCGCGGACCACCGACAGGCCGATCGAGCGCGCCCCGACCCGCGGCTTGACCACCAACGGGAAGCCGACCCGCGCGATCAGGGCCTCCTCGTCGCCCGGCAGGCACGAGTCGGGCGCGAGGAACCCGTGCTCGCGCAGGAACTGGAACGTCAGCCACTTGTCGTCGGCGATCCCCACCACCGTCGGCGAGGACACCACGATCTTCGTGCCGTGGCGGGCCTCGAGCTCCGCTCGGTGCTGGGCCAGGAGCAGCAGCTCCACGTCGGTCCCGATCATCAGGGCGTCGGGGCGGTGCGCGGCGAGCAGCGCGTCGATCGCGCCGAGGTACGCGGGGTCCTTCGCCATCGGGATCAGCGCGCGGTGCTCGGTCCAGTACAGCCCCGGGGCCAGCGGCGACGGGTCGAGCGCCACCACCGTGGGGCGGAGCGGGCTCGCGGCCAACGAGCGGAGGATGCCTTGCCCCAACAGCGCTCCCGCGCCGGTCACCATCACCTTCATCGACCCCTCCGCACCGCGACGCTAACCCGTGTGGTGCGCGGATGGGTCGGCGGGCTACCATCGGGGCGTGACCCTGCTCGACGTCTTCATGACCGCGGCGGTGGCGGTGGTGGTGTGGATCCCCCTGTCACTGCGATTGCGCACCCTCGGCCGGGTCGAGAGCCAGGTGGTCGTGGCGTCGTTCGGCGCCCACCTGGTGGCGTCGGTCGCGACGATCGCCATCGCGGAAGCGGTGTACGGCGGGGTGGTCGACTTCAACGGGTTCCGGCGCGCCGGCGCCTTGATCGCCGAGGAGATGCGCGGGGACTTCTTCGAGGTGTTCCCGCGGGCCGTGTTGCTGTTCTTCCACCAAGACGCGTGGATCAACGTGCCGTTGAACCTCGAGCCGCGCGGGGGCCGGTCCACCGTGTCGATGTGGATCGTCGCCGCGTTCGGCGATCTGCTGCTGTTCCGGAGCTTCCAGGCCACGTCCGCCGCTTGCGCGCTGTTCTCGTTCGGTGGAAAGCTGGCGATATTCGAGGCGTTTCGTGAGTACTTCCCCGAGAGGTACCGGTCGTGGGTCGCCGCGGCGGCGATGCTGGTGCCGTCGGTGGTGTACTGGACGAGCGGCCTGATCAAGGAGGCGATCGCGGTGGGGGGCCTCGGGTTCGCGATCTGGGGCATGGCGCAGATCGCGAAGCGGGTGACCCCCACCGGGGTCGGGTTCGCGCTCGGCGGCGCGCTGGTGGTCGCCGCGATCAAGCCGTACCTGCTGATCGCGCTCGCGCTCGGCACCGGGGCGTGGATCTACTCCGCCCGCTCCCGCGGCCCCGACGGCAAGGTCCGGATCCGGCCGGTGTGGTTCGCGCTGACGGTCGCGGTGGCGCTGTTCGGGGTGATCGCGGTGGGCCGCCTGTTCCCGCAGTTCTCGGTCGAGCGCCTCGGGGAGGAGGCGGCGCGGATGCAGTTCTACGGACGCCGCGCCGCCGGCGGCTCGTACTACGAACTCGGAGATCCGACCGAGACCTCGCTGGTGGGGCAGCTCCAGTACGCGCCGATCGCGCTGTTCACCGCGCTGTTCCGGCCGTTGGTGTTCGAGGCCCGCGACCCCCAGGTGCTGGTGAACTCGTTCGAGACCACCTCGATCTTCGGGCTCACCGTGTGGCTGCTGGTGCGGAAGGGGTGGCGGTGGATGTTCTCCAACGTGATCTCGAACCCGGCGCTGTCGTTCGCGGTGGCGTTCTCGCTGCCGCTGGCGCTCGGCGTGGGGCTGATCTCGAACAACCTCGGCACGTTGTCGCGCTACCGGTGCCCGCTGGTGCCGTTCCTGGTGCTCGCGCTGCTGATGTTGACCCTCGCCCGCGGCGACGAGCTGGTGACCCGAGCGGGTCGGGTCACCCGGCGGCGCCAACGCCCGGTCGAGGTGGGTCCGGCGGTCCCGTCGATCCGGTGATCGCCGGCTACTGGCAGCTCTGGAGCAGGTTCTGCGCGGCGCGTTGCCAGTTGGCGTACTTCGGCTCGTCGAGCAGGCCGGAGCGCTCGAGCTGAGCCGCGCAGGTGGCCGGGTGCCCGCGGTCGCGCTCCAGCCTCGCGCGCTCCAGGATCGCGGTGGGGTGGAGCTTCACCTCGCGCTCGGCCAGCCCGAGCGCGCGATCCGGGCCATGCGCGTGCTCGGACGCCCGCATCGCCCGCGCGAGCAGCTCGGGGCGCTGGGGCACGAGCGCCATCCACCGCTCGGCCGCGGACTCCCACTCGCCGCGCCGCTCGAGCAGCTCCACCTCGATCTGCCGCAGGGCGGGGTGGTTCGGCTGGACCTTGAGCGCCTCGGCTACGTACCTGGCCGCGTCGTCGTCGCGCCCGAGCGTCAGCAGCACCCGCGCGTACCCCGCGCGCGGTGGCTCGTGTGGGTCGAGCAGCCACGCCTGCTCGTACGCGAGGGCGGCGGTCTCGGCGTCACGATGGCCGCCGGCCGAGGCCTCGGCCAAGAAGTCGCCCAGGATCGCGGAGTACCGGGCCTCTCGCGTGGCCCCGGCCTCGAGCCACACCAGCCCGAGCGGCAGCGTCGGCCACGCCTCGGCCAGGTACTTCGCGGGCGCCCCAGCGCGGAACGCCGCTTGCCATGCGTCCGCGGCGTCGCCCCCGGTCGACGCCTGGGCGCGCGACACCCAGGTCCGCCAGTCTCCGGGGTACCGCGCGATCGAGCGATCGAACGCGGCGCGTGCCCCCGCCGGATCGCCGCTGCTCGCGAGGATCGTCGCCGCGAGCCGCAGGGCGGACGGATCGTTCGGGTGCCGGGCGATCACCCCCCGGGCGGCCGCTGCGGCTGCCGCCGGATCCCCTGAGCGCGACGCCCGCATCGCGTCGGCGAGCCCGAGCTCGGGTCGCCAGGGCGCCAACCACGACAACGTGCGGGCGGCGGCAGGCGCCTCGGTCGCGACCCGGATCCCCTGGGTGGCGCGATCGACCGCCGCGGTGCGCGCCTCCCACCCACACGCGGCGAGCTCGGCCAGCGCGAACGGCACCACCGCCCACCGGACGGTGCGGGGGGCTGCGGGCACTCGGCTCTCGTACGCGCCGCGTCGCAGCCCCCACAGCGCCCCTACGCACATCGCCAACGCGGGGATCTGCAACGGGAAGTCGACCAGCGCGTGTACACACACCCCGGCGATCGAGACGAGCAGCAGGTCGGCGCGCTCCGGGCGCGCGTGGGGCCGGGTAGGGTCCGAGGAGGTGGAGGCGGGCGCGGCGCCGTCGCGCCTGGGCCACCAAAACCACGCGACCACCGGGAGCGCGACCACCCCGAGCGCGCCGAACTCGAGCAGCCATTCCACGTAGTCGTCGTGGGCGTGTCCCCACGCGGTGAAGTCGGTGATCAGCGGCTCGATCGCGACGCCGAACGTGCCGCCGCCCGAGCCCGCGAACCAGAACGACGGGAGCGTGGTCAGCGCGCGGTTCCAGGTGCGGAGCCGGTCGGGGAAGGTGACCGCGCCCTGGGGATCGGCCACCGCCATCCAGACCAACGCGGCGATCGCCGCTGCGACGCCCCCTGCGGCGAGGCGGCCCGGGGTGGCCCGCCCGAGCCGCCACGTGGTCCCCACCACCACCACCGCCGCGGCCGCGACGGCCCCGCTCGACCCGATCCACGCGAGCAACGCGGCGCCAGCGCCGGCGGCGATCGCCCACCCCGCGCGGGGCCAGGCCTCTCGCCGCGGATCGACCGCGGCTGCGAGCACCGGGGCGAGCAGCATCACCACCGCGGTGCCCAGGTGGTTCGGGTCGACGAACGGCGCGAAGAACCGCTGGCCCGGCTGCATCGACGACGGCACGATCCCGAACATCGCGGTGGTGCCGGTGGCGGCGTGCAGGGCGCCCACCACCACCACCCCCACGAACGCGAACCGGAGCGCGCGCTCCACCCCGCTGCGCCGCCACCAGGTCGCACCCCACGCGGCGGCGACCAGCAGCACGCCGAGCGGCAACAGCAGATCACACAGCTCGCCCACGGTGGACTCGGCCGACAGGGTCGACGTGGCCCACCCGAACCCCGGGCGCGCCTCGACCGTGCCGGGGGCCAGGACCGCCCGCACCCCCTCGGGGAGCGGGACGAGCCCGATCGCGGCCGGGATCAGCAGCACCGCCGACCCGGCGGCCAGTCGGAGCACGACTCCCGCGTGAGTGAGTGAGGCGTCCGGGATCGCCGCCACCGCCAGCAGCGCCGCCGCGACGCCCAGGTGCAGCACCGAGCGGGTGCCGTGGTGGACGCCGCCGAAGCCGAGCCACGCGACGAGCAAGGTGGCGCCGAGCAGCGCCGCCACCCGGATCATCGGCACCTGGCGCTCGCGCGGGCGCCTATCCCGGTGTGGGCGGCTTGGGCTCATCGTCGCCGGAGGGTTCGCCGTAGTACCGGTCGTATCGATAGCCGTAGCCGTAGCCGTACGCGTACTTGTAGGAGGTCCGGCGGTTCGACAGGTCGACCGCGTTGACGATCACGCCGAGCACCCGAGCGTGCACCTGCTCGAGCCCGGTGAGGGCTTCGCGCACCAGGTTTCGCGACGTCTTGTCTTCCCGGACCAGCACCACGACCCCGTCCACTTGTCTCGACAGGATGCGCGCGTCGGAGACGAGCACCGTCGGGGGTGAATCAATCAGGATCAGATCGTACCGCGTCCCGAGCTCCTTGAGAACCGCTTCGGTCGCCGGACTGGCGAGGAGCTCGTTCGGGCGCTCGCCGCCGGGCCCGGAGGGGATGAAGTCGAGGTTCGGGACCTCGGAGCGGCGGACGACCGAGTCGATCGACGCGCCCCCGATCAGCGAGGAGAAGCCCTTGTCCTTCTCGACCCCGAAGATCTTGTGCAGGCGCGGACGACGCAGGTCGGCGTCGATCATCACCACCTTCTTGTCGAGGTTCGCGAACGCGACTCCGAGGCGCACCACGGTCGAGGTCTTGCCCTCGGCCGACACCGCGCTCGTCACCAGCAGCCGCTTCGGCGCGACCCCGCGAGGATCGAGCTCGATCACGGTCCGGATCGCCCGCAGCGCCTCGGACACGGTGGACCGCGGGTTGCGGTGGGTGTGCAGCGCGAGCGCGGTCTCGTCGGTCTCCTCGGCGATCTTCGGGATCATGCCGAGGAACGGGACCCGCAGGAACGTCTGCACCTCGAGCGGGCTCGAGATCGTGTCGTCGAGGTACTCGCGCGCGAGCCCGAGCCCCATGCCGAGGACGAACCCACCGATCAGCGCGATCGCGAGGTTCAGCGGCACCGTGGGCGACACCCGCTTCGGGACCGCGATCGCCGAGTCGACGATCCGCACGTTGTTCAGCTGGGTCTTCGACTGGAGCTCGAGCTCGTCCTTGCGCTCGTTCAACCGGACGAAGAACGCCTTGCTCCTCTCGAGGTCGAGCTTCAGCTTCTCGTAGTCGGGTCGCTGCGACGACACGTCGAGCATCTGCTGTTTGCCCAGCGAGAGCTCCTCCTCGAGGTTCTTCTCCTGGCTGTACAGCTCGCGCAGCTTCTTCCGCTCGGCCGACAGGGTCAGCTCGACCTCGGACTTGAGCTCCTGCTCGATGCGCAGCAACCTGGCGTCGGCCGCGCGGCGCTCGGGCATCTTCTCGCCGTACCGGGCGGCGATCTGGGCCTGTTCGGTCACCGCCGCGGCGTAGTCCTCGGTGAGCGAGGCGACGAGCGTGGTGTCGAGGTCCTTCGCCAGCTCGCGGAAGTTCCCTTCGGTGAGCAGCCGCTCGTGGGACCACACGCGCGACTCGAGCATCACCCGCTGGGTGTGGACGTCGGCGTAGGCCTGGTTCAGCGAGTCCATTCGGACGTTGCGCGAGTTGGTGGTCTCCTCCACGTCGGCGAGGTCGTTCTCCTTCTGGTACCGGACCAGCTCGCGCGACGCGGCCTCGATCCGGCCCCGGTAGTCGAGGATCTTGTCCTCGAGCCACCCCTGGGCCGCGGTGGCCGACTCCTTCATCGTCTCCAGATTGTAGTCCTGGTAGGTCCGGGCCACGAGGTTCGCGAGCACACACGCGCGTCCGGGGTGGTCGGAGGTGACCGACAGGTCGAGCAGCTCGGTGCCCTGCCGCGGGTCGATCTCCATCGACGACGACAGCTCGGCCATCTCGGGGCCGGTGGGGGAGCCTTCGGCGTCGAGCTCGGCCCCTGGCGGGTCGGTCGGGTAACAGGCGACGATCGCGTCGCCCATCGGCGAGCCAGGCTCGCGCACGCGGTACGCGTCGAGCACGCGCTGCAGCAACTTCCGGCTCCGGAGGATCTCGAGCTGGGTCTGCACGAAGACCTGGCGGTTCCACCGGTTGAACTGGTCGAGATCGACCACTCGATCCGACTTCATCTCCTGCCCGGCGGCCGACGACAGGTGGATCACCACGGTGGACCGGTACTGCGAGCTCGCCAGCAGGCCGTGGACCAGCGCGAGGATCGCCGCTGCCGCGGTGCAGTACGCGACCACCCGCCACTGCATCTGGAGGATCGCGACGAGATCGCGCAGCTGGAACCCGGCGGCGCTCTGGCCGGGCTCGACTTCGGGTTCCATGTGTTCGGACACTCCGTTCGGACTCGTTCGGGCTCGTTCGGCCTCGTTCGGACTGTAGCGCACGGCAAGGTCGGCGTCAGCGGGGGCTGTCGGCTCGGCCCGGTCAGGCAGTCCGCGGGTCGGGGTACCCGAGCGCGACCTGGGTGGGCGCGATCACCTCGGTGATGCGCGCGATCAGCTCGGCGGGGAGCTCGCGGTGCTTGCCGCGGTTGTCCTCGATCTTCCAGGTCGAGGTGACGCGGTGGTCCTCGAAGCCCGCGTCGTGCGCGAACCGGTTGAAGTCGAGCACCGCCGGTTCCCACGGCTCGTCGAGGAACGTGAACAGGGCGCGCAGCACCTCCTCGGGCCGTTGCACGAGGTCCTCGTACCGGACCAGGTGGGTGCGCTCCGGCACCGAGGCGTGGAACGCGCCGAGGCGCTGGTTCGCGTCGACCCAGTAGTGCGCGGCGGCGAGGTGGGGCTCGGGGTACCGCTCCAGCAGGGGCTCGAGCATCCACCACCGACCCGCGCCGAGCGAGTGGGCCACGTCGCGCCCGTCCCGCGCCACCAGCACGAACTTGGCGGTGTGGCGGAACATCCGATCGACCGCCGGCAGCTCGCGGAACGTGGCCGGTGACTTCTCCGCCCACCGAGGCTTGCCCTTCGACGCGGCGTAGGCGCGCATCCAGCGGTCGACCAGCGCGCCCAGGTCGTGAGCGGCCTGGTCGAGCTCCAGCCCCAGCGCGGCGAACCCCTTCTCGGCGTGGGCGTGCGACAGTGAGGCGCCGAGGTGCTCGAGCACGAGCGTCTCGGGCGGGCAGGCGATCCGGGAGTGGCTGTCGAGGATCCGGCGCACGAGCGACGTGCCGCTGCGGTGGCACCCGGCGACCACGATCGGGATCGCGTCACGATCCGGCGCGGCCTCGGCCCGAGCCGCGCGCGCGGGGCCGACCGCCTGCCGCAGCCACACGACCCGGCGCCCGAGCCGGAGCGCGAGCGACGTTCGGACGCGATCGTACAGGTTCAGCGGGGCCTCCCGCTCGTCGATACTCCATGGGGCGCCCGCCGGCTACGGGGTAGGGGGGGGCGTGGCGCTGATCCTGCCGCTCGGATGCGCGGCCCCGCCGAGGCCTCAGCACGCGTACGTCTGGCAACGTACGTGGGACGACGCGGTGCGCGCGGGGGTTGCGCAGGCCGCGCCGGTGTTCGACGGCCTCCGTGTCAACGCGGCGTCGGTCGGGCAGGACGGCGAGCGGCTGCACGCGGTCGATCCGTCGGCGCTCGGAGACGAGCCGGTGATCGCGGTGGTGCGGATCGAGGCGACCGTGGCGCCCGACCCCGCTCGCACGGGCGCGCTGCTCGACCACCTCGCGCGTGAGTGGCGGGGGGCCGGGGTGGCGCTCACCGGGGTCGAGATCGACCACGATTGCCCGACCCGCGCGCTCCCGCAGTATGCGGCCGCGCTGTCCCGGATCCGCGGGGCGCTCGACCCGTCGGTCGCGTTGTCGATCACCGCGCTGCCGACCTGGGCGACGGCGCCGACCGAGGCCGCCGCGGTCGCTGCGAGCGTGGACGCGGTCGTGCTGCAGGTCCACACGGTCGACCGGGGGGTGTTGTTCGACCGGGCGCGGGCCGAGGCCGCGGTCCGGGCGTGGGCGCCGCTCACCGACCGACCCCTGTGGGTCGCGGTCCCCGCGTACGGGATGGCGGTGGGGGGCCGGCCCACGCGGGTCGATCCGGTCGAGCTGGCCGGGTTCGTCCGCGCGCTCGACCGACGGATCGCGGGGGTGGTGTGGTTCCGGCTCCCGGTCCCGGGGGATCGGTCGACCTGGTCGTTGCCCGCGATCCGGGCGGCGATCCGGGGCGAGGTCCCGCGCGGCGCGGTCCGGGTGTCGGTCTCGCCCGGCCCCGCGGGCGCGTTCGACGTGGCCCTGGTGGGGGAGGGGGACGTGTGGGCTCCCGCGCCGCCCCGGATCGCGTTCGAAGGAGGGTGCACCGCCGGAGACGCGCTGCCCGGCTGGTCGTTCTCCCCGGGTGGGTTCACCCGGATCGACCCGCTCCCGATCGATCCGGGCGCCACCGTCGCCGTCGGGTGGCTACGCTGCGAACGGGCGCCGGAGGTCCGATGATCCTCGCGTGGGTCGGTACGGTGTGGGCCTGCGGGCCGGACTTCCCGGTGGTGTGGCTCGACGACAGGGTGAAGACGCTGTCGGAGCTGCCGGCGGGCACGTTCCTGCGCGAGGTCGGCTCGCTCGTACCGCCGGAGCCTGCGTCGTACGTGGTCGACGAGGGCGGCGACCCTGCGTGGCGCGAGGTGGCGGAGCTCGCCCCCGAGCAAGCGGAGCTCGTGCGGCAGATGCGGGCCGAGCGCGATCCGGAGCGCGCGCTGGCGCTCGGAGCTGCGCTGCCTCCCGACCTGCGCCTGTACACCGCGGGCGGGGTGGCGTGGTCGGTGGGCCGCCGCGAGCTCGCGCTCGGGTGGTGGCGCGAGGTGCTCGCGCTGCCCGACGCGCCCTTGCGCGGGGTCGCTGCGGCGTACGTGTCGGCGCGGTTCGGTGAGGCGTCGTACGCCGAGGTCCGGCGACGCGCCCGCGACGGCGGGGCCGATCCGTGGGGGTTGGCGGTCGCGAGCTTCGGCGAGGAGGCCCGCGGGGCGTTGTGGTCGGGCGATCCGGTCGGCGCGGTGCACCTGTACGCGACCCAGGCCGCCCACGGCTCGAGCAGCGGGGCGGCGTCGCTGCTGTTCGTCGCTCGGTGGCTGTTCGCCGACCGGGACCGCCTGTCGTCCGCGCTGCACGACCCGGTGGTGCAGGCGCTCGCCACCACCTACGCGTGGACCCGCACCGAGGAGCTCGGGCAGCCGTGGCCGGCGGACGGCCTCCCAGCGGCCGAGGACGGCGCGCGGCCGGTGACTGCCCCCGAGCTGCTCGCCCTGCTCGACGGCCTGCCGAGGGTGGCGGGTGCCGAGCGGGTCGCGGCCGCCGCGTACCGGGCCGGGCGATACGACGAGGCGGGACGGTGGGCGGCCCGTTCGCCCGAGCCCCTCGCGGCGTGGGTCCGCGCCAAGCTCGCGCTGCGGGCGGGCGACGACGACCTCGCCGCGCGGGAGCTCGCCTCGGCGGTGGCGCGCGCTCCCGACCTCGGGGGCACCGACGGCGCGAGCCGGTGCCGGCTGCTGGTCGACCAGGGCGCGCTGTCCCTGTCCCGCGGTGACACCTCGGGGGCGCTCGGGTCGCTGTCCGAGGCCGCGCGCGCCGAGGAAGGGACGGTCGGGTCCGCGCCGTACGGGTGGGAGGACGCGGCTTACGTGGCCGAGCGGGTGATGACGACCGACGAGCTGCTCGCGTGGGTCGACGCCCAACCTCGCGTCGACGACCCGATCCTCCACCGCCTGCGCGCGTTGCTGGCGCGCCGGCTGATGCGGGACGGGCGGTACTCGGAGGCCGCGGATCGGTTCGGTGAGCCGGCGCTGCGGGCCCGGGCGATCGCGTACCGCTCCGCCCGCGACCGGGCTCTGCGCGGCGACCCGGTGGCGCGCGCCGAGGCGCTGCTCGACGCCGCCGCGATCGCCCGCGACGGGCTCGACCTGTTCGGGACCGAGCTCGCGCCGGACTTCGCGGTGTACGAGGGCGACTACGCGCGCGAGCCCGAACCGGCCCGCTCCGACGAGCGGCTCGGCCCCGACGAGCTCGGCCGGGTCCACCGCTCCGCGCCGAGGCCCGACGTGCGGTTCCACTACCGGTCCACCGCGGCGGACCTGGCGGTGGCTGCCGCCGATCGGCTGCCCACCACCAGCCTCGCGTACGTGACCGCCCTGTGCCGCGCCGCCGCGTACGCGCGCCGGACCGACGAAGGCCGCGTCCGGACGCTGTGGGACCGGTACGTGGCGACCGGGCCGCTGATCGAGGAGCCGATGGACTTCGGCTGGCAGTGCCCGCCGCCCGATTGGCCCGGCGCCCGTGCCGAATGGATACGCACCCGGCGGAGCGGGACCTGGGCCGCCGTCGCCGTGCTGGCGGGCGGCCTGCTCACGGGGTTCGCGTGGCTCGGAGGGTCGAGGTGGAGGAGCGGATCGAGGTCCTGAACCCCGCGCCGGTTCGGCCGGATCGGGCGTACGTGTTGTACTGGATGACCGCTGCCCGCCGAACGTCGGGGTCGTTCGCCCTCGATCGGGCGATGGCCCACGCGCGGGCGCTGGGCCGTCCCCTGCTGGTGTTCGAGCCGCTGCGCCGGGGCTACCGGTGGGCGAGCGCGCGGGGGTCACCTACCTGCCGTACGTCGAGCCCGAAGACGGAGCGGGCAAGGG
>JBEBJC010000475.1:0-6445 GCA_040080105.1 Myxococcota bacterium | reverse complement strand
CGGTGGTCGAACTTCCCCCCGCGCCGCCGACCGACCCGGAGCCCCGATGATCGCCCTCGCCCTGCTCAGCTGTGTACACCGCGCCGAGGTGGCGGTGCTGGAGGCGCCCGCCGACCCGGCGGCGTGGGAGAAGCTCGGCGACGCGTACCGCCGCTCTTTCCGGAGGTCCCAGGCGGTCGACGCGTACCGGACCGCGCTGCAGCTCGACCCGAGCCGCACCGAGCTCCAGCGCCACACCTCCGGGACGATGACCCGGGAGGCCCGCGACCTGCGGCGGCTCGCGCGGCGGACCCCGGGCGACGACGAGGTGTGGGGGGACCTCGGCGACCTGCTCGCGGCGTACGGCGACGCGGTGGGAGCGCAGTCGGCGTACCTCCGGGCGTTCCGGATCGACCCGGCCGACTCGGAGTGGCACACCGCCCTCGCCCGGCTCGGCCAGGGGGAGCTGGTGCTGGCGATGGTGTCGCCCAACGTCAACGAAGGCGACGACGAGTCCCTCGGTGACTACGCCGACCTGCTCGCATCGCTCGACCGCACGGTCGAGGCGTGTGAGTACTGGCGCCGAGCGGCCGAGCTCGACCCGTTCGACACCGAGTGGATCGAGCACGCGAGCAGCTGCGGGTTCGAGGTGCCCGAGGGGTACGGGCTCGCGGACACCGGGATCGCGGTGGGCGAATATACCGGCGAGTACTCCGGTGAGTATGGCGGGATGGTCGAGCTCGTCGGCCCCGCCGAGCCCGAAGACCTGCAGACGCTGGTGCAGCGGGTCCGCAGCGACTCGGGGCTGCTGGTGAAGCTGGGCCAGGCGTACCTGCGCACCGGCGACCTGCCCAAGGCGGAGGAGACGCTGTGGGGCGCGCTCCTGGTGGAGCACACCGACGAGGAGGCGCTCCAGTCGTACCTGATCGCCGCCCGGAAGACGCGGCGCGAGGTGCTGGAGAAGTTGTGGGCGTCGTTCGGCGACGACGACGAGCTCGCCGGGGCGCTGGCCGACCACTACCTCGACCTCGGCCTGCGGGACCAGGCTCGGTCGATGTACGCCACCGCGCACCGGCTCGACCCCGAAGACCCGGAGTGGACGGCGAAGTCCGCGCTGCTCGACCCGCGCTGACCGGTGAGCGACGAGATCGACCGCTGACCGGTGACCCCTGGGGTCCGGCGCCGCCCCGGGGCAAGGAACACCCGGAGGTACGATGTTGGCCGTTGTCCGCGACGTGTACGGTCCCCCCGAAGTGCTGCGGGTGGCCGAGGTGCCCCGCCCGACCCCCGGCGCGGGCGAGGTCCTGGTGAAGGTCCGCGCCTCGTCGCTCAACCGGGCCGACAAGTACGCGTCCCTCGGCGCCCCGGCGATGATCCGGCTGGCGACAGGCCTGTTCCGGCCCGACGCACGCCACCGCGGGCTCGGCATGGACTTCGTCGGGGACGTCGAGGCGCTCGGAGCCGAGGTGACCGGGCTGTCGGTGGGCGACCGCGTGTTCGGCGAGCACACGCTCGGCCAGACCTGGGCGCAGTACGCGTGTGTCCCCGAGCGCCTGGTCGCGCGAGCCCCCGACGGCGTGGGCGACGCCGAGCTCGCGTGCCTGCCCCTGGCCGGGCTCACCGCGCTCCAAGGTCTGCGGGACTTCGGACGGCTCCAGGCCGGCCAGTCGGTCCTGGTGCACGGGGCGACCGGCGCGGTGGGACCGTTGGCGGTACAGATGGCCAAGGCCCTCGGCGCAGGCACGGTCGTCGCGGTGTGCAGCGGGCGCAACGCCGACCTGGTGCGGTCCCTCGGGGCCGACCGGGTGATCCCGTACGACACCGAGGACTTCACCGCGCTCGAACAGCGGTTCGACGTCGTGTTCGACGTGGCCGGGACCCGCTCGTTGTCCGAGCTCCGCCGGGTGTTGGCGCCGACCGGTGCGTGCGTGGTGGTCGGCAGCCCCGAGGATGGGCCCCTGGGGCCCCTCGGGCCGATGTTGGCCAAGATGATCCAGGCGCCGTTCGTGTCACAACGGGTGGCGCTGGTGCAGACCACGCAGAACCGAGCGGACCTCGAGGTGCTGGCCGCGATGGCCGCGGACGGTCGGCTCCGCCCGCCGATCGATCGGCAATACCCGTTCGAGCAGGTGGCAGACGCCCTGCGGTACCTCGCGACCGGGCACCCCCCGGCGAAGGTCGTGCTGACGGGGTGGAGCTGAACCGACAGGTTCACCGGCCGCGCGCGTAGAACCGGCCGAGCAGCGCCGTGGACACCGCGTTCAGGCAGTGCCAAACCGCGTGGCCGGTCACCCAGTGGTTGTCGGGGTCACACCACACCCGCCCGATGTCGAGCGCCCACACGGTGAACGACCCGCCGAACACCCCGAGCGCCCCCCACAGCAGCGGGTACCGCGCGCGCTCCGCCGGCTCGGCGACCCACCCCAGGCGGACCTGCCACCCCACGCCGAGCGCGAGCTGAGCGGCGAACAGCGGGATCCCGATCGGCCGAACGACCAGGTTCACCAGCGTGGACCCGACCACCGCGGCCGCGTACACCCGCCCCCGGGTCCCCGCCGACCACCGCGCCGACGCGCCGATCGCCTCGGTGAGGATCAGCGCCGACAACAGGTACATCCCGGTCTGGTCGACCATCTCCCCCACGAACGTGCCGGTGCCGTGGAAGAACATCGATCCGAGCCCGATCATCACCTGGGCGACGATGATCGGCCACCCGCCCGAGCGGGCCGGGTCGCGCGCCATCCACGCCGCGGCGAGCAGGTACGCGCCCGACGAGGCGGTGTTCGACGGCTCCACCACCCACGCGCACAGGCGGTCTTCGCAGAACGACACCGTCCCGGGCGCCCACCCGTCCCACGGGCACATCACCGCGACCGGTTCTGCTGGCTGGTGAAGTACGCCGCCTTGCGCGCCCGCATCACGTGCCCGAGCGGCCGGTGATCGGCGAGCGCGTGCCACGGATCGAACGCCGCGGCCTCGACCTCGGCGGTGAACGCGGCGTCGGGCGCCTGCGCGGGGAGCTCCAACGTCCCCACCGTGTGGTACGGGGCGTCGACCTCGTCCCAGTTGGCCGACGCGTCCTCGATCGGGGTCACCCGCTCGTCCACGAACAGCTGGACCTGCAGCGCCATCCGCGCCGGCCCATGCGCGAGGCGCGCCCACACCTCGTCGGCGAGGTCGGGGGCCGAATCGGCGCGCGGGGCCTGCTCGGGCTGCAGCCGGAGGCGCGCGGCGTACGGGCCCCACTTCACCGGGACCCCGCTGAAGAACGGCTCGGTGAGGAACCCGGAGAACGGGCGGCCGAGCGAGCTCGTGAGCCGCCGCACCTCGGACAACCCGGCGAAGAACCCGTAGGTGCGCACGAACAGCCACAACACCGCGAGCGGTCCGCGGCTCGCCGCCACCGCCAGGTCCACGAACGGCCCCACGTCGCGGAACCCGAACACCTCGCGGTTGATCAGCAGGAAGTCCTGGCTCGACGCCGGGCCGCCGAGCGCGGACTCGCCGGCCACCCCGCGGATCGACAGCGCGAACCCCCGGATGTCGGCGGTGGAGTTGCGCTGGGGGCGCACCGAACCGTTCGACAGGCGGACCCACACGTCGTGTCGCCCGGGCGCCGCGAACAGCCCCTGCCGCACGACCTCGGGCAGCTCCCCCACCGTGAGCGAGGCCCGCAGCGCGCCGACCGGCTTGCGGTGAAACGCCCGCCCGGGGCCGAACCGCTCGGACAAGGTCCGCTGCAGCTCGCCGATCGCGCGCGCGAACGCCTCGAGCCGCGCCGGCTCGCCGTCCGGGATCACCTCACGCCACGCCGTGCTCGGAACTCCCATCGCGCCCCCTCGGCCGGCCCCGTACTCCCGCCGGGCGGCCGCGCCCACCCGAACCGCCGCGATCCGGGCGCTCAAGTCCCGGGCCGCTGCGCCGAAGGGTCGGGAATGAAAGGGATCGTGTTCAACCTGTTGGAGGAGGCGGTCCGGACGTCGTACGGCGAGGACACGTGGGACGACGTGCTGGACGACACCGGGCTCGACGGCTCGTACACCACGATGTTGTCGTACTCCGACGCCGAGCTCGTCGCGCTGGTGACCGCGGTGTCGAACCGGACCTCGACGCCCCCGGCCGACGCGCTCCGGTGGTTCGGGCGGCGCGCGCTGGGGCTGCTCGCCGAGCGGTACCCGCAGTTCTTCCGCGGCCACGTCAGCCTGCGCACGTTCCTCGAGAGCATGGAGAGCGTGCACTCCGAGGTCCGCAAGCGTCACCACGGCGCGACCCCTCCCCCGCTCGCGCTCGAGAACCTGCCCGACGGGCGGATCTCCGTCGGCTACTCGAGCGAGCGCCACCTGTGCCACTTCGCCGAGGGCTTGATCATCGGCGCGGCTGAGGTGTTCGGAGAGTCGGCATCGATCGTCCAACCGACCTGCCGCCTGCACGGTGACCCGATGTGCACGTTGGTGGTCGCGTTCCGCCCGGTGGAGCCATGATCGACGACCGTGAGCGCGAGCGGCTGAACCGCCGGGTCGCGCGGGAGCGCACCGCACGCCGCTCGGCGGAGATGCAGGCCGAGGAGATGCTGCGCACGCTGTACGAGCGGCAGCGCGAAGCCGAGCTGATGCGGGCCGTCGCGACCACCGCGAACCAGGCGCAGTACGTGCGCGACGCGGTGAACACCTGCCTGCGGCAGCTGTCGATCCACGTCGGCGCGAACATCGGCCACGCCTGGTACGTGCCCGACGGGCAGGAGATCCTCACCGCGACCGGCCTGTGGTTCTTCGACGAGGGGCTGATGTGGGCGTTCAGCGACCCGCAGCACTTCGACAAGCTCCGCGGCATGACCGACATGTCCGAGCTGCACAAGGGCGAGGGGCTGCCCGGCCGGGTGCTCGAGACGGGCCGGCCGGCGTGGATCGAGGACGTGTCGTCGGACCGGGGCTGGTCGCGCAACATCTCGAGCAAGGAGCTCGGCGTCCGCGCCGGGTTCGCGATGCCGGTGTTGATCGAGGACCGGGTGGCCGCGGTGCTCGAGTTCTTCTTCATCGAGCACCGGCCGGTCGACGAGCGGGTGTTGGGCCTCGCCGCCGACATCGGGTCGCAGATCGGCCGGGTGATCGAGCGCCACCGCGCGCAGAGCAAGCTCGCCCAGGCCCGCGACGACCTGCAGCAGAAGGAGGCCCGGGTCCGCGAGCGCCAGCTCGAGCTCGAGCAGCTGAACCTCGACCTGCAGCGCCAGATCGAGGAGCGCGACGCAGCCGACGCCGCGAACCGCGCGAAGAGTGAGTTCCTGGCCAACATGAGCCACGAGATCCGCACGCCGCTCACCGCGGTGCTCGGGTACGCCGACCTGCTCACCGACGGCGAGCTGACCGAAGACGACCGCCTCGCCCACGTCCGGACCATCCGGCGCAACGGCGAGCACCTGCTGATGTTGCTCAACGACATGCTCGACCTGTCGAAGATCGAAGCCGGCAAGATGAGCATCGAGACGATCGAGACCTCACCGAGCCGGATCGTGGCCGACGTGGCGTCGCTGATGCGGGTGCGGGCGATCGAGAAGGGGCTCACGTTCGACGTGCGGTACCTGACCTCGGTGCCCGACACGATCCGCACCGACCCGACCCGGCTGCGCCAGGTGGTGATGAACCTCGTCGGCAACGCGATCAAGTTCACCTCCAAGGGCGGCGTGCGGCTCACCGTCCGGTGCGAGCGGCCCACGACGGAGGCGCCGACCCTCGAGATCGCCGTCAGCGACGACGGGATCGGGATGACCGCGTCGCAGCTGTCGAAGCTGTTCCAGCCGTTCACCCAGGCCGACACCTCGACCACCCGCAAGTACGGCGGCACCGGGCTCGGCTTGGTGATCTCGAAGCGGCTGGTGGAGATGATGAGCGGTACGGTCCGGGTGGAGTCGCTGCCGGGGCGCGGCAGCACGTTCCTGGTGTCGATCCCGACCGGCTCGCTCGACGGGGTCGGGATGGTGCACGACCTGCAGGAGGCGGGCAGCGCGACCCCGATGCCGGCCCAGCGCTCGAGCGTCGAGCTCGGCGGCGTGCGGGTCCTGCTGGCCGAAGACGGCCCCGACAACCAGGTGTTGCTCACCACCCTGCTGCGGCGCGCCGGCGCGACGGTCACCGTCGCGGACAACGGCCGGATCGCGGTCGACAAGGCGACGACCGGCACGTTCGACGTGATCCTGATGGACATGCAGATGCCGGAAATGGACGGCTACCAGGCGGCCGCCACCCTGCGGCGCAAGGGGTACACCAAGCCGGTGGTCGCGCTCACCGCGCACGCGATGTCCACCGACCGCGATCGGTGCCTCGCGGCGGGCTGTGACGACTTCCTGACCAAGCCGGTGGACCGCAAGCTCCTGTTGACCACCGTGCGGAAGTGGGCGGGCGATCGCGCGGCGACCCCCACCAGCACCACCGCGCCGGCGCCCACGCGCCGAACGCCGTCGCTGGTCCCGGCC
>JBEBJC010000474.1:0-6447 GCA_040080105.1 Myxococcota bacterium | reverse complement strand
CGTCACTCGGGCTCGCCGAGGCCGCCTGGCGCGGCCTGTTCCACGCCGTGTCGGCGTTCAACAACGCCGGCTTCGCGCTGTGGAGCGACAACCTGATGTCGTGGCGCGGCGATGTCGTCGTGAACCTCGTCATCACGATTCTCATCATCGCCGGCGGCCTCGGCTTCTTCTTCTGGCGCCGCAACGCGGGTTAGTTACGCGGGCTTAGCCGCTCGGCGGCGGGGCGGTCCAGCTGACCCTGTCCCCCGGGGTCGGCGCGGTCGCGTCGCTGGTGGCCCCGTGCCCGCTGGTGGCGCAGGTCACCGTCCCCGGCGGGCGCGATCGGATCGCGGTGCTGTCGCCCGGGGACCGGCTCGACCTGCTCACCCCGAACGGATCCGCCACGGTGGTCGCGCGGCCGCTGGCCCACGCCGCGTCGTACGGCGAGCTGGTGGTGTCGAGCGCGTCGGTGGTGCCGATCGGGGAGGGGCTCGGACCCGCCGCGTTGGTCGGGGCGGGCCAGGCGGCGTACTTCTCGTTCCGGGTCGAGCGGGAAGGCCCGATCGGTGTCGGCGTGCGCGCGGACTCGGGGCGGGTGGGGGTGACGCTGCTCGACCCCCAGGGTGAGCCGCGCGCCGCCGGGCTGGTCGCGATGGTCGACGTGAGCCCCGGCACGTGGACGCTGGTGGTGGCGCAGCCGCCGGGCGCAGGGCCGGCGCGGATCCGGCCGGCGGTGGCCGGGCTCGTGCGGCCGCCGACCACCCCCCCGGCCGAGGTGGTCCGTCAGTACATGGCGCTCTCTGCGTCGTCGGAACAGTAGTGGCACGGAATCGATCGGCGTCTGACGCCGGAAGTCGGAGGCAGCGGTGACGAAGGTGATGCGAGCCCTGGTGGTGCTCCTGTCGATCGGCCTCGGGACGCTGGCGATCGCCGGCTCGGACGTCGTGCTCGACGCGCTGCTCCAGCGGCCGGCGGCCGAGCGCGGGACGGTGGTGGTGCCGGATCGGTTCCTGCGCAGCTGGGATCCGCTGACCGTGTTCTTCGACGGCCCGCGGGGCCCGTCCGCGGGCGGCCCCGAGGATCACCCGGAGACGCACGTCACGGTGACCCCGCCGCACGACGGCGCGTGGACCTGGCTCGACGCGCGCACGCTCCAGTTCCGCCCGGCGGAGCCGTGGCCCCCGCTCGGGGTGTTCACCGTGAAGGCCGCGGGGCGCACCGCGGTGTTGTCCACCCTGCTCGCGCCGCCGTCCTCGGTGGTCCCGGCGAACGGCGCCACCGGCCTCGATCCGGTCGACACGATCACGGTGACGTTCACCGAGCCGGTCGAGCCCGAGACCCTGGCCCGGCTCGCGGTGATCGAGATCTCGGCCCTGCCCGGGCTCGGCGACGATCCGGTGACCCGCCTCGAAGGGGACGACTTCGAGATCAAGGTGCTCGAGCGCCCGAACCGGCGCGCCCCGGCCCAATACTCGCTGGTGTTGCGCAACCCGGTCCCCCCCGGCCACCACGCGGTGCTGCGGATCGGGCTGTCGGTCGACGAGGGCGCGGACGAGGCGCTGTTCGAGTCGAGCTTCGACACCGCCGAGCCGTTCCGGCCGGCCGAGCTCGGCTGCCCAGTGCGCCGCCTGCCGGTGTCGCCGCAGGGCACCGTCCACCCGGCCGAGCGCCCGGTGGCGTGCGCGGGCCCCCGCGCGGTGCAGGTGGCGTTCACCGCCGCGCTGGGTGAGCTCGACGCGGTGGCCGCGCGGAACCTGGTGCGGTTCGAGCCGGCGGTGGACGGCCTGAACTACCAGGTGAACGGGTCGGTGTTGCAGATCGGCGGCGCGTTCCAGCCCGACCTGCCGTACCGGGTGTCGCTGGCGCCCACCCGGCTCACCGACACCGCGGGGCGGCCGCTCGAGATCACCGGCGAGAGCGTGGTGTGGCTGTACTTCCCGAAGCAGGCGCCGTTCCTGCGCTGGGGCGCCGGGCAGGGGGTGGCCGAGCGGTCGAGCCGGGTGCGGATCCCGGTCGAGGGGCGCGGCGTCGACACCGCGGACCTCCGGATCTACCGGGTCGACCCGCTGAATCGCTCGCTGTGGCCGTTCCCGCCGTCGCCGTTGTCGGTGGACGAGAGCCGCGCCCCCGCTGGCCCCGGGGAGCAGCCCGAGCCGTGGACCGACGTGTCGCCGATCCCGGCGCACGAGCTGAACCGCCGCCTCACCCTGCTCGGCTCGCCCGCGTTCTCCGGCCTGGTCGACCTCGGCGTGGACGCGGACCAGGACGCGGCGCGGTTCGGGCTCGACATCACCGACGAGCTCGCGCGGGTGCGCGGGGCCGGCCAGCCCGGCCACTACCTGGTCGGGTTGCGGCGGCTCGACGGCAGCTCGACCCGCAGCTGGGTGCGGGTCCAGGTCACCGATCTGGCCCTCACCACGGTGGAGAACCCCACCGACGTGGTGTTCCAGGTGAGCTCGCTCGCGACCGGGGCCGCGGTGCCGGGCGCGACGGTGCGGATCGAGGGCTCGGTGTACGCTGGCGGCGAGTCGAAGTGGAAGACCCTGTTCGACGGCAAGACCGACGGGCAGGGGGTCCTCCGGTTCCCGGCGCCCGGCAGCAGCTCCCCCGCGCCCACGGTGCGGCGGATCGTGGTGTCGAAGGGCGACGATCTGCTGGTGCTCGACCCCGAGCGAGCCCCCGATCGGTTCGCCTCGGGCACGTGGCTCGCGAGCTCGGACACCTGGCTCGGGTGGGCGTTCCAGAGCCTGACCGGCCGGGGCGAGTCGGCCCGCACGTTGGCCCACCTGTTCCCGGATCGGCCGGTGTACCGGCCCGGCGACGCGGTGAACCTCAAGGGGTACCTCCGGATCCGGGAGCGCGGCCACCTGTCGGCGATGCCCGGCACCGGCGCGGTGGTGGTCACCGGCCCCGGCGACGGCCGGTGGCGGATCCCGGTCGAGCTCACCGGCAACGGCAGCTTCTACGCCAAGTGGGAGCAGGAGGAGCCGCCGACCGGCGCGTACACCGCGACGTTCGAGGACTCGAAGGGCACCGAGCACGGCCGGACCTCGTTCCGGGTCGAGGCGTACCGCCTCCCGACGTTCGAGGTGAAGCTCGCCGCGCCCCCGACCGCGGTGCCCAACGATCGGGCGTTCGACGTGGGGTTGATCGCGTCGTACTACGCTGGCGGCAGGGTCGCGGCGCGCCCGATCCGGTGGCGGGTCACGCAGTACCCGTTCGCGTGGTCGCCGGCGACGATCCCCGGGTTCGCGTGGTCGTCCGACGACCGGTACGGGATGGGCGGCTCGTTCCGGGCGAGCCCGGAGCTCGCGCTCGACGGCGCCACCGGGCCGAACGGCGACGCCTCTCTGTCGCTCGATCCCGGGGTGGAGGCGGACGCCCGCCCCCGCACCTACGTGATCGAGGCCACCGTCACCGGCGCCGACGATCTCACCGTCACCGACACGCTGCGGGTCGACGCGGTCCCGGCGTTCGTGCTCGGGCTGAAGGTGCCGCGGTACCTCGAGCGGGCCGAGCAGATCCCAGCCGAGGTCGTGGCGGTCGGGCCGGACGGCAAGCCGTTGGCCGGCCTCGACCTGACCGTGCGCACGATCCATCGCCAGTGGCACTCGGTGCTGCAGGCGAGCGACTTCACCGCGGGGGAGGCGAAGTACCTCACCGACGTGGTCGACGTCCCGCAGGGGGAGAAGCAGCTGAAGAGCGACGGGCGCCCCCTGGCGGTGTCGTTGCCGATCGGCGAGCCCGGGGTGTGGCTGGTCGAGCTCGAGGCGCGCGACCAGCTCGGCCGGGTCCAGGTGGTGCGGGTCGACCTGTACGCGGGGGGCGACGGCGCGGTGGCGTGGGAGAAGCCGAAGGCCGGCACGTTCGAGGTGTCGCCCGACCGGGCCGCGTACCGCCCGGGCCAGACCGCGAACCTGGTGGTGCGCAGCCCGTTCCAGTCCGGTGAGGCCCTGGCGATCGTGGAGGCGCCCGAGGGCAACCAGTACCTGCACGTCCCGGTGCGGCAGGGCAAGGCCACGATCTCGTTCCCGGTGCGCACCGGGTGGGTGCCCCGGCTGCCGGTGCACGTGGTGCTGCGGCGCGGGCGGGTCGACGCCGAGCGGGCCGACGAGACCGTCGCCGACCTCGGCAAGCCGCAGACGGTTGCCGGGTCGACCTGGCTCACGATCGAGCCGGTCGAGAACCGGGTGGTGGTGAAGCTCGACCACCCGAAGCGGTCGCTGCCCGGCAAGACCATCCCGATGACCGTGTCGCTCGCCGATCCCGACGGCAAGCCGCTCGCGGGGGAGGTCACCCTGTGGCTGGTCGACCAGGCGGTGCTCGCGCTGGGGCCCGAGCAGCGGCTCGACCCGCTGCCCGACTTCGTGGTCGACCGGGGCACCTGGGTGTCGGTGCGCGACACCCGCAACGACACGTTCGGGTGGGTGCCGACCGCGGTGATGCCGGGTGGCGACGGGGAGGCGGAGGAGGGCGACGTGCTCGAGAAGGCGACGATCCGCAAGGACTTCCGCCCGCTCGCGTACTACGAGCCCACGCTGAAGGTGCCCGCGTCCGGCACGGTCACGGTGCAGGTCGCGCTGCCCGACAACCTCACCGTGTTCAAGGTCCGGGCGAAGGCGATCGCCGGGCCCGAGCGGTTCGGTGTGGGCACGAGCGAGCTCGCGATCCGGCTGCCGGTGGTGGTCGAGCCCGCGCTGCCGCGGTTCGTGCGCCCGGCCGACACGTTCGACGCGACCGCGATCGCTCGGGTGGTCGAGGGCGCGGGCGGGCCGGGCAAGGCTCAGATCGCGGCCCGCGGGTTGACCCTCGGCGCGCCCGCGACCCGCGACGTGACGTTGGACCCGGTCACCGCCACCCGGCTCGCGTGGCCGGTGACCGTCACCACCCCGCAGGTCACCGAGGACGGCACGCTCGCGGTCGCCGACGTGTCGATCAAGGTCGGGGCCTCGCGCACCGCCGACGGCGCGACCGACGCGTTCGAGCTGGTGCTGCCGCTGCGCGACGATCGGTCCCCGCGGTACCAGCGCCAGGTGCTGACGCTGCCCCCGAACGGCGCGGTGCAGATCGCGCCGATCCCGGAGGCCGCGCGCGACGGGAGCGTGCGCCGGTCGGTGGTGATCGCGCGCGACGAGGCGGTGGTGCGGATGGCGGCGTCCCTCGACGTGGTGCGCTCGATCGACGGCGCGGACACCGGGACCAAGCTCGCGAAGGCGCGGGTCGCGCTCGGCCTCGGGTCGCTGCGCGGCCCGCTCGGGCTCGAGGACGAAGCCGAGATCCGCCGGACGATCGAAGACGCCGCGGCGTGGCTGCCCACGGTGATCGACTCCCACGGCCAGGTGGCGGCGTGGCCCGGCGGCGGCGGCCGGGTGTGGATGACCGCCGACGCGCTCGCGTTCCTCGCCGAGGCCCGCGACGCCGGCTACCCGATCGACGATCGGGTCCACGCCACGCTCGAGCGGTCGCTGCGGGCGTCGCTGCGGTCGGACTACCCGTACCTGCTGTCGACCGAGTCGTGGCTCGAGCGCAGCACCGCGCTGTGGGGCATGGCGGTCGACGGCACGTTCGAGGCGGCGTACTTCGACGAGCTGGCGCGCAACAGCCGGTTCCTGGCGCCCGAGTCGAAGGCGAAGGTGCTGCTGGCGGCGATCCGGGCCGACCAGGCGGGGTCCCCCGCCGCCAACGGCCTCGCCGACGCACTGCAGGCCGAGGTCCTCACCGAGCTGTACCAGGGGAAGCCCCGGTACGCCGGGCTGAAGACCGCCGGCACCGGGCGCAGCCCGCTGGTGGCCCCGTCCGAGGCGCGCGAGCTCGCGAACCTGATCGACGCGCTCGGGCGGATCCGGCCGACCCAGCCCCAGGTGGGGCTCGCGACCGACGCGCTGGTGCGGCTGGGCAAAGACGACGGCTGGGGGCAGCCGAACGCGGACGCCGCGGCGCTGCTGGCGCTCGCGGGGCGGATGCAGCAGGCGTCGGGGCCGGTGGCGAAGTTCGAGCTGACGGACGGCGCGGACAAGACCCCGGTGACCCTCGGCGAGGACGAGCCCCTGGTGCGGGTGAGCGCGGCGAAGGGTGGCGGGTGGAACGTGCGGAACACCTCGAGCGTGCCGGTGGTGGTGCTCGCGACCACCCGGTGGATCCCCGCCGCCGACGGCAGCCAGCAGGCGCCCGAGCAGAAGGGGTTCGTGGTCGAGCGAGAGTGGCTCGCGGTGCACGACGGCGCTCCCCCGACCCGAACTTCGCTCACCGCGCCGGGCACGAAGCTCGCGGTGAAGGTGGGCGACGTGATCGAGGAGCACGTGCGGCTGGTGAACCCGGTGGACCGCAACGACGTGGTGCTCACCGTGCCGTTCGCGGCCGGGATGGAGCCGCTGAACCCGGCGCTCGCGACCGCGGGACCGGAGGCGCGCCCGGCGAACCGGACGACCGCCCCGGCCAGCTGGGTGTCGTACGGGGACGACCGGGCGC